>CANRHN010000004.1 GCA_947630425.1 uncultured Clostridia bacterium
ACCGTCAAGGTGAAGGTCTTGCTGCCTTCGTAGTTTTTGTCCTCTATGGTGACTGTTACCGTGTAAACCTTGCTTTCTGTGATGGAAGCAGGATCTACCTTGGCGGAAAGAGTACCTTGTCCGTCAACAAGCAAAATTGCGTTTGCCGTCAACGGGAGCGGGTCTCCGTTGTAGGTGTAGGGTTGCGGTTCTTGTTCGTTGAAGGGCTCTCCGTTCACATTGAGTATGAACACAACTTCTTCGTCCGTCAACTGCTTTTTGTGTACCGTGTAAGTACCCGCTGTTCCGCCTTCGTAACTGCCTGTAAAGGTTACGGTATAGTCGTTGTTGTCGTAGCTTGCCTCTATTGCGTACTTGCCTGCGTCACTAATGGACGGTTTGGTGAGTTGTACGTTCAAAACGCTTGTGTTTTCGCCGTAAGCCATTGTAAAGTCGCTTGCAAGCTTCCAACCGTCGGAAGCGAACTTGTAGTTGTGGTTTTCCTCGTAGCTCCAAGTGTCGTTCTGATCTTCCACTTCCACCGTGATGGGACGAGCAGTTACCGTGTAGTTGCCTGTTTCGCCCTGCACCAACGTGTAGTTGGCAAGGTCGTTCTTTTTGATGTTGATTGTAATTGGGTGATTGCCTACGTGCGGCTGTCCTTCAAAGGCGTCGCAAACGAGTTCTACATAGGCGCTGTCAATAATGACTGTGCCTTTGTCTTTTTCCACAATGCCTTCCACGCTGAATTGAGGAACGTTGACATTCTCTCCGTAGACGGAAGTTGCTCTCTGCAAATTTACGTTTACGGTCAGGGTGGCTTTGCCGATGTTCAGCACCGCTGTTTTCTCGCCCTTAAAGTTGCCCTTACCCGTTACCGTCAGAGTGACTTGTCCTGCGCTTGTTCTGTCGCCGCTGCGGTCGTCCGTTACGGTGTACTCCGAAGAGTCAAGCGTAAGCGCGCCTGCCTTTACAACCAACGTGGGCATTTGAACCTCGCCGTTGTAGGTATACCCGCCTTGAACGGTAACGCTGTCAATCGTGGTTTTTTCAATTTGAATGGTCGCTGTCTGACGTCCCGTAAAGTTGCCTTTTCCTTCAACCGTGAACACCACCGTGCCCTCGTTTGTTACGTCGCCGCGGCGGTTGTCCGTCACGTTGTACTCCGAAGAGTCGAGCGTAAGCGTTCCTGCCTTTACAACAAGCGTGGGCCGCTTGGGTTGACGGTCAAAGACAAAGCTTTGTTCTTCAACCTTTACGCTGTCGATTGTTGCCGCAGTGATGTTGAATGTTGTTTGCGCGCTGCCCGTGTAGTTACCCTTGTTTGCGGTAACGGTCACGGTGACCGTGCCCACATTGGTAAAGTCGTCCTTGTCCGCACTGTAGGTCACGGTGTACTCGCTTGGCGAAAGTTTCAATTCGCCTACGCTTACGGAAGAAGGAACGGGCTTGTGTTCGTTACGGTCGAAGGTGACGTTTCCCACTCCGCCAATCGTTGCGCCTGCAATGCTCTTGGCTGTAATTTGGTAACTTACGGAAACTTCGCCCTTGAAGTTGCCTTTGCCCGTAACTGTGACGGTGACAGTGCCCGCGTCGGTACAATTGCCGCCGAAAGTTACTTTGTAGTCGTCGTCAAGCTGCAGCGTTTTTCCGCCGAAGGTTACAGTGGGTTGTTGCTGTTGGGCAGCTCCGTTGTACTCAACGTCCTTGGGCGCTTGAACGTTGGAATTTTCCAACGCAACCGCTTCTACCACAAACATGGCTTCGACCCATTGCACTTTGTAGTTGCCGCTGTCCTTGCCACTCACCTCGTGAGTGATTGCCGTGCTGCCAACGTCGGTAAGCTGGGCAGAGCTTAACGTAAAGGTAACAACGTCGCCATCGACAATTGCGTCGGCTGCCAAGTCGTAGTACTCCGCGCCGTTTTTCGCCTGTTGCGCGCTTCCGTTGTAAGGCACTTTTTGCTCATGAACGGTTACGGTTACTTCCTTTTGCTTGATGTTTACTTGACGACGCAACGTTTGCGGGTGGTAGCTTTCCAACGTCAAGGTTATTTCCACGTCGTAAGTGCCAACAGCTTTGGGGTTGCCCTCAATTTGTTGACCTTGTTGTTTGTACACAATGACCACATCGGTGCTGTCGGGCGCGCCCTTGACGGTGACAGTGTGTTCTTTGCCGTCGTAGGTAACTTCGCCGTCGCCTTCTGTCGTCACGCCTGCAAACACCTGCGCCGTTACCGTGTAAATGCCGTTGTTGAGTTTGACTTCGTAGTTGGAAAGTTGTCCTCTTACACCCTCATCCAAGGTGAGAATGATGTTTATTTGGTCGTTTGCTTTGGCGGACGCAAGGTCGGATTCGAGCGCGGCGTGCAAACCGCCTTCCAGCGTTTGCTTGTCCGTGCCGTACATTTCGCCCGCAATCTGCCAAGTAAGCTCAAGCTGATCTTCGCCCTCGGGGGACTCTTTGTTGTCCGCCGTTACCGTTACCTGTGCGGGGGTAATTTCGAAGGAACTTTGTACCGTTCCGCTGAAGTTGCCCTTGAACGTAAGCGTAAAGTTGACCGTGCCAACGTTTGTGCGGTCGGCGTCTGCTGCATAGCCAAGCGTGTAGTCGTTTGCCGTTACAGTGAAGCCTTGGAGCGAAACGCTGAAGGAAACATCCTTTTGCGTGTTGTCGTACACATAGCTTCCGCTGACGTTTACCGTCGCTTGAGAAGCGTCTTTGGCTTGGATCGTGAAGGAGATCACTTTTTCTCCCGTGTAGTTGCCAACGCCTTTGACAGTGACCGTGCCGTTTTCCGCAACGTTTGTGTTGCCGCCGTAGCTGACGGTATAGTCTTTGTCGTTGCCAAGCACAAGCTCGTTGCCGTCAAACTGCACCGTCACGTCGGGACGAATTGCGCTGCCCGTGTAGGTGTAGGTTGCGTTCACTCCCGTAATTTCCACTTCGGGGTCGCTTACATTCTTTGCCAAAATGGTAAAGCTGCCTTTTGCCGAGCCTTGGTAGTTACCCTTAAAGCTGACGGTCACTTCCACTTTGCCCGCATTTACAAGTCCGTCGGGGCTGAACGTTACGTCGTAGTCTGTTTGCTCGACAAGGGGCACTTCAAAGCCCTCAAGCTGCACTTTGACAGTAGGCGTTTGCTTTTTGCCGTTGTAGGTGTAGCTGCCCTCGACGGAAACGGTGGCTTTAGACATATCTTTGGCAGTAATATCGAAGCTAAGCTCAATTGTGCCCGTGTAGTTGTTTGTGCCGCTGATGGTGATTGTGCCGTTTTCCTCTACCGTGGTGTTGTTGCCGTAGTTGACGGTATAGTCTTGTTCAAAGTTCAACGTGCGTTGTTTGAGCGTTACGGAGTAGATGACAGGCTGTATGGCTGCGCCCGTGTACTCCTTGTCGCCCTGGTCCCAAGACACTTCCGCTTCGTGAAGAGAAAGAGGATCGATTGTAAAGTGCAACGTGACTGTGCCTTGCACGTTGTCGCCGATACCCGTCACCGTTACAGTGGCTTGTCCGGCGTTGGTGTTTTCCGAATAGTTCACGGAGTAGTCGCTACCGTAAGCAAGCGCGTTGCCGTTAATCGTTACGGTGACGTCCTTGGTGATTGCCGAACCCGTGTATGTTTCGTTGCCCGTGTTGCAGCTTACGTTTTCTTGAGTCAACGTGGCTTTTTGCACTTTTATTTTCAGGGTGAGACTGCTGTTGCGAGAGGCAGACACGTCCGAACTGCTTGCAAAGAAACCTTTTGACAACGTTACCGTAATGTCGTAGCCGTCCGCGTTTACGTTTTTAATTGTTTGGTGAGCCAAAGTTGCGCCCGCTTTTGACAGGTCGTAGTCGCCAAACAGCTTGGAAATGGCAGCCAACAGCTCTTCGTCCGACAAGTCCGCGCCCGTAAAGGTGATGTCGCCCCAGCTCTCGGGAGTGTACAGCAACTCGCGCGTTTCTTCCTGCGCGCAGCCCAACTCCGTGCATTTACGGGTGATTGTTGTGTGCTTGCTTGACTCGTCGGGGAGATCGTCTCCTTCTTGATAGGTCCAATCGTAAACGTGTTCGCTGTGTTCCAACGCCCAAGCGCCTTGCAAACCTGCAGCATCGTCTGTCTTTTTCTCTCCGAGTGTGTGACCCGAGCCATGTCCGCTTGGCTTTACGCCTGCTGTAGCCGTTTCATATTTGAACGTAATTCCGGGCAACGTAAAGCCGGCGGCATTGGTGACGCTTTTGTACGTGCAACCCTCTTTCAGTTCTGCCATTGTGTTGTGTGCAACATCCCACACGTGCGCAACCAATGTGTACTCTGTGTAGTTGCAGGAATATTCGGTGGAAACGCCGTCAAAAAGACTTGCTTGCAGCGTTACGCCCGTGCCGACAACTATCTTTGCCGTGCCCGTTGCGTCGTTTGTTTGTACTGTGCCGACAAATGTTGCGCCGTCCTGAATGTTCAGCGTGCCATTGACAACGAGGCTTGCATAGGGCTTGTACCCCGCATCCTTAAGTTGAGTTCCTGTGGGGTAAGTACGCTTGTCTAATTCCGGAATGTAGAAACTGTCATAGATGTGCAGTCCCGCCCCGCCGCGCACATTGAGAGTTGCGCCGCTTTCGACGGTGAGTACCGAACCGGGCATCGCCTTGTAGGGGTAGAGAATGTCGAACGTGCCGCTTTTTAACGTGATTTCGTAGTTGTACGGAATGGAGAAGTACACCTTTGTGGTGTTTATTCCAAGCGGAAATTCCATATAACCGGCATAGGCGTTGCCTGAAATTTCAATCGTCGTCTTGCCCGCGTCTTGCGCATTGTTGCCGCTTCCCATGTTGGGTTTCAAATGGTCGTCGTCATAGACGATGTGTGCATACGCGTCAAAGTTAAGAATTATAAGCGCGTTGTTTTCAAAGTAGTCTATGCCGTCCCTACTATCGTTGACATAGGAGATGAAGGGCTGCTCAATTGTCGTGATACTCGAAAGGAAGAAAAGACTTGCGTGTCCCCACAGTTCTGCGCCGTGACGAATGGTAAAGCCGCCCTTGTTTTGCACGTTGATCATGGCGTACATTTTGAAGGGAGTTACGCCCGCATTGAAGGATGCTTGCGTGTTTGTACCGCCGTTGTAGTCAAGTATCATAAAGGGCTGAGTAAGTTTGCCGCCAGACGTCACGTCGATACTGCCTTCGCCCGTTACGCGCCCGTACAAATTGAGATGTCCGCCCTTTCCGACGGTAACTTTGGTTTTTGCGTCTTCCAAGATGAGTTGTGAATAGTAGCCGGAAGTAAGCCCTTGTGCAACCTGTTCGGGGTAGTGAAGCACGCCGCCGACAATAAGATTGCCGTTGATTGTGTTTTCTCCGTTGAGCGTAAGGACGTAGATCGGGTCTTTGTAAATGCTGTCCGAATTCCAAGAAACGCGTGTTTGCGCAGTTGTTGCAGTGCCCACTGCATAGTAGTCGCCCGCACGGTTAAAAGGAATTACAAGATTGACGTTAGACGGAAGGTTGATTGAGGACAAGGTAACGCTGTCAACCACAACAACATTTTTGTCGCTTCCGACTGCCGCGGCAGTAAATGCCGTTTCAACTTCGTCCAACTTGTAGAATTTGTTACCGTTACGCACGGCATAGGTATATTCATCGTCAATGACAGCGACTATTTTTACAAAGCCAGAACCGAGAGCAATGTGATATTCCGTTTCAAAAGATACGAGTTGCGCTTCGTTCACATTCCATTCAATATCTTCACTCGTTGCACTGCTCGGTTCTTTGCTGCTTGTTCCGTGGATTAGTTTCCAACCGTAGAAACGATGTCCGTCAGTGGGTTGTGCTTTGAACGTGAGCGTAGTGCCGGCGGCAACCTTCCCCGCCTTTTCTGCGCCTGTTACTAAAACTTCGCTATCTTGCGCATTTTCTCCTTCAACGCCCCACTCTGCATACGCGTCGCCCGTAAAGAATGTTACATTACGAATTGTGAAGCGGTTTTCGACCTTTGAACTTCCCGTAGCAACCACAAAATAGACTGTATCACTCTCCAAGGCACTTGTTGTACCAAGCGGTACAGTTACTTTAAGCCAACCACCATTTGTCGTTTTTTCAATTTGCGTAACTTCAAATGCAGCAGAAATAACACCATTCGTAGAATCTTTCCACGCAAACGGTTCATCGGGATCAGAAGAAGCTAAATTGTATATATGGTGTTCAAAAATAGGTGGCGTACTATTTTTCTTGTTCGGCACAAATCCATGCGTCGTACCTGTCTTGACATTGGCAGAGAAGTGCGTACTAGCCAATGTTCTTGTTAAATCGATTGGATCAAGAGTATAGCCCAACCAACCATAACGATAGTTGCCATTATTATTACCCTCTACCAAAATTTCAAAGGAAAGGCTTCCTGCTTCTTCTGCTTGAAATCCAATATAGGACGTTGCCCTCGTGCCGCCGCCACCTGTAAGTGAAGAAGAAAACGCATAGGCTTCTCCGTCATTGTAAGCAGGGTCAAAATACCATGCATCGGCATCTTTCGTGAGTACCGTAATCGGATCGGAAGCGGAAGAAACAACATCGTTTATTGAATTGTGGGGAGATTGAATGCTGATTTCGTATGTAAACGAAGTCGCATAATACTCTGTACCATAGTTCGGCGCAATGACTACTGTCGAATTTTCTTTTGTATCTACGAGATTGAAACCGTACTTGCCGTCAACAAAAGTGTAGCCTCTGTCACCTGCGCCTTCACCGGTATCTTCAACCGCACCAAGCGGTTTTCCATTCAATGTAATGGTAAATTCCTGATTTGCAACTTCCTTCTTGGCGGGCGACTGCTTAATTGAAAAGAGCAAATTGCTCGTTACGCCATAAGGAAGTGTGAGTTTGTCGCCGTCATGAATTTCGACCGTATCTTGACTTCCACTTATGGTTTTTGTGAGCGTCACGTCCGGAAGAACAGCAATCTCTTGGAAATCTACGATAATTTTATTTACATGCGGTTGATTATACTCCCAATAAATTCCATCTGTTTCGATATTAGAAGTCAACCAACTTTCATCCTTAACAGACGAACCCGCATCCAAATTGTTTATTTTCGTTTCATCAAAATAGCCGACAAAATGCGTGCTTGTCTTTTTGTTGGGGTCGATTGTCGATGTTATGGTTTTGGGAACAGCCAAGAAATTGGTTTTTGTTCCCTGTGCCAACTTAAACGGAACTCCGCTGTCAATTCGAGTTCCACGTGCCAAAATTACTTCTTGAGACAATTCTCGTTGCACTCCGTCCATATAGTAAACATCGCAGAAATCTTCGTTGTATTCCAATGTAATTTCCGTTTTGTTCTTGAACAAATCAGAGGAAACCGTCGAGAATTGATTAAAGAAAAAACTGCATGCGGCATCCATATTAGAACATGTAAGCCATATTTCCACTCGATGATAACCATCGCCGTGAGTTCTCAAAAGTGGTATAAATTGTTTCCAATCCTGACCATAGCTATAATATGTTATTCCATCTATGTCTACCTTTACTGTGCCGGTATACCCGTATTCACTAGCAACATAAGTACTACTCTCGAAGTAAAATGAGAAATATCTATCACCCGTAAATTCCAAAACTACGGCAGGCGTATTCATTTTAATGCCTATAACTTTTGATATTTGCAAAGTATATGTTTTGTCATCTTCTTGCTCCGGAGTGTCGCTTTCCGTCCAATAGCTCGCATCAAACGAAACTGTGGGAGCAGCTTCGTCGTTCTTTTCAAAGAACTTTGCGTTTAAGGTTGCTTCGGCTGCGGGCATGGTGTAAGAATAGGTCGCTTCGTACGAAAGCGGCGTGTTTACGTCCGTTTCGTACCAATATGCGAACACGTAGCCCTCTGAAGGCAACGCTTTGAGCGTTACGGTTGCGCCGGATTCCACAGACTTTTCGACATAAGCGTCCGTTGTGTTTCCGGACGGATCTCCCTCGTCGATTTGCACGGTGCCGTTGCCTTGGGTAACAGCTTTTAGCGTAAATTGTTCCGCGTGAGCTTCACTCGGAAAAATGGCGGTTACGCCCAGCACCACAAGCGAAGCGGCAAGCAGCACACACAACGTAACAAGCGTCCATTTCCATTGTCTTGTTTTTGTCATAGTTCCTCCAATTTGCTTTGCATTTGTATTTTTGTAAAATGTATATAGTATATGGACGGGCAAACAGCCCGTACTGTTAATGATACCCCCCCCCCCCCCCCCCGACGATTTGTCAACAAATTAAGGCATATTTAAGTAAAATTTTTTCAAATTTTTTTTCAGCAAAGGCGGAAAATTTTTCAAAAAGTTGCAAAAGCACAAAAAGGAACGCTGTTGCGCTAAACATATTTTGGAAAAAGGACATCAAAAAAAGGCGTAAAAAACATAGTTTCAATTCGCCTTTTTACAACTATTCATTTTGGTTGATGGTTATGCTTTTTTGCGCAAAAACACAACATGGGGTAAAAAAACGCCTATTTGTCAAGCTCGGAATGTTTGCCAAGACTTTTTCGCTTTGCTGCGTCCACCACCAAAAGCAGCACAAGCAACGGGCTGAAAACAACAAAAATCACATACACCGCTGTCACTTCGATAGCCGTACACCATTGGCGAAAACCTTTTACGGAAGTTTTGCCGCGACAAAAAATCAACGCGACAAAGGGCTGGGCGACAAGTGCAAACGCCGCCGCACCGAAAAGAACGTAGCTTGCAACGGGAAACTGCCGCAGCAAACAGCCCGCCGTCACCGCGCAGGCGACAACAAGCAAAAACAAAACATAAAAAATTGTCCGACACAAAAGATCCTTGTTTTTCATACGTTACCTCACAAAAAGCACTCGCATTGTTCAGTAATATACTTTTTCCAACGTCAAGCCCTTGGCAGGCATGGTTTTGAAACGCAGCTTTTTTCCGTGGAGCATGTCGTTGACGTCGTTAAGATCGAACTTGCCCCTACCCACTTCTACAAGCAAGCCGCACATCACGCGAACCTGATTGTACAAAAAGGCGTTTCCGTTTACGCGAAGGCTTACCACGCCGTCGCCGTTGTCAATTACGTCAAAACTGTTTACCGTGCGCACAGTGCCTTTCAGATTGCTGCCCGTTTTTTGAAATTCCGCAAAGTCGTGAGTGCCCACAAGCAATGCCGCAGCCCGTCTCATTGCGTCCACGTCAAGCGGCTTGTACACCTGCGCATGATTTACGTCCAAGCTCGGTCTGCGCGTTGGAGAAACGTACAGGCGATAGCAATAGGTTTTGGATTTGGCGGAAAAGCGCGCGTCAAAGTCGTCGTTTACAACTTCCGCATTTGTTACGGCAATGCTCGGCGGAAGCACGGTGTTCACGCCCAAACACAACTTGTAGCAATTGACGGATTTGTCGGTAACAAAATGCGCCACCTGTCCCGTGGCATGCACCCCCACGTCGGTGCGCCCCGCGGCATAAATTCTTACAAATTCGCAGCCGAAGTACTTGCCCAACGCCCTTTCCACGGCGTCCTGCACGGAGTTGCCGTTTTTTTGGCTTTGCCATCCGCAAAAATCCGTGCCGACATATTCGATTGTAAGTTTTAGTTTGCTCATATCAGTAGTACAGCCAAGCGACATCAACGCTCCATTGCTTGCTCATTCCGTAAAGAAGAAACACTCCCGTGAAGAAGGCTATCATGACAAACGCACCAACAAGGTCGCGCCAGGAAAGCTTCATAACTCGCATACAGGTACGCTTGGTTGCGCCCTCGTAGCAACGGCTGTTCATGGCGTTGGCAAGCTCCTCCGCACGGCGGAAGCCCCCGACCAACAGCGGTATCAAAATGGGAATAAACGCCTTTGCGCGTTTTATCAATCCGCCCGTGTCAAAGTCGGCTCCGCGCGCCTTTTGAGCGCGAATAATTCGGTCCGTTTCCTCTATCAAGCTGGGAATAAAGCTGAGCGTCAAGCTCATAATGAGCGCAAACTCGTGTACGGGAAATTTGACTATGCGCAACGGCTTAAGCAAACTTTCCACTGCGTGCGTAAGATCGACGGGGGTGGTCGTCAAAGTCAAAACACTCGATCCGATCACCAAGTAGACCAACCTAAGAAAGATTTTTGCCGCGCTTTTTAGACCCGCAACGTAAATTTCTATCTTCCACCAAGACCACAACGGCTGCTCGCCATCTTCGCCTTTGGTAAAAAATATGTTGATTATGGCGGTAAGCAAGAGCAAAACGATGATGCCTTTGATGGATTTAAGCACCGACTTGAGCGGCACGCGCGCAACAAAAATGATTGCAAGCAGCAGCACCGTGACAAAGCCGAACACGACAAAGCTCTTTACGAAAAATATGCCCACCATAAACAACAGCGTAAGTATCAATTTGATACGCGCGTCCATTTTGTGTACAAAGGAGTTGCCGGGGTAGTACTGACCGAAGGTGACGTCTCTAAGCATTGCGCGCCTCCTTCAACGCCACTACTGCGGCGCAAACATCCTCTACCGTCCTGCAATTTTCGGGAACGACAAAGCCGTTTTTTTCCAATTCGTTGCAAAAAGCCGCCATAGCGGGCACTTCGAGGTTCATTGCCCGAATTTCCTCTTCTTTGCGGAACAGCTCTCGCGGGGGCAGATCGTAAGCAAGCGTTCCCTCGCGGAAAACAAGCACGCGATCGGCGTTTTCGTACACCTCGTTCATGTCGTGAGACACCATCAGCACCGTCACGCCGTCGCGTTGGTTTAGCTGACGCACAAGAGACAGCACTTCCAGCTTGCCGCGCGGATCTAATCCCGCAGTAGGCTCGTCCATCACAAGTATTTGCGGCTTCATTGCAAGCACGCCCGCCAAAGCCACTCGACGCTTTTCTCCGCCCGAAAGATCGAAGGGGGACTTGTCCTTTACCTTGTCAAAATCCAATCCGACAAGTTCCAACGCGTCACGCGCCATTTGTTCGCGCTTGTCGCTTTCCACGCCGAAATTTTTCAGTCCGAAACACACGTCCGCAAGCACCGTGTCGGCAAACAGCTGATACTCGGGGTACTGAAACACCATTCCCACCTGCTGCCTCAACGCTTTCAAATCGGGCTTTTTTGCCGAAAGGTCATGACCGAGTACGTTCAGATACCCGTCCTGCACGCGTATAAGCGCGTTGAGATGTTGCACAAATGTGGTTTTGCCGCTGCCCGTGTGCCCGACGATTGCCACAAACTCGCCGTTACATACCGTCAAATTGATGTTGTCAAGCGCACGTTTTGCAAAGGCGGATTTGGCGTTGTAAGTAAAGTTGAGATTTTGCGCAAATATCGCCGCGTTTTGCGGCACTTCGACGGCGGGGGCGGTCACTTTTGCAGATTTCGACATACGTCACCTCCCAACTTGAGAGCGTCCGTTTCCCTGACGGACACGTCAAAGCCCGCTTCGGCAAGCGCGCGCGCCAATTCCGCTGTACGAGGGGCACGCAACCCCGCGTCCTCCAAAAGCCGCTTGTCTTGGAAAATTTCCGTAGGAGTGCCAATCTTCACCACGTGTCCGTTGTTCATCACAACAACTTGGTCGCAATCAAGCACTTCTTCCATAAAGTGCGTGATGAGCAAAACGGTCATTCCCTGCGCGTTGAGACGGTGAGCCACCTCCAACACTTCCTTTCGCCCCTGCGGGTCCAGCATCGCCGTGGATTCGTCCAACACCAAAATTTTGGGACGAATTGCAAGCGCGCCCGCAATTGCAATGCGCTGTTTTTGTCCGCCGGAAAGTCGGTGCGGCGAACGCTTGGCAAACTCCGTCATGCCCACCTGCTCGAGAGCCTCGTTGACGCGCTCCACAATTTCCTTTTGCGGAACGCCGAGGTTTTCGGGACCGAACGCAACGTCCTCTTCCACTATGCTTGCCACCATCTGGTTGTCGGGATTTTGAAAAACCATTCCGACGTTTTTGCGTATTTCAAAGATGTTTTCCTTTTTGGCGGTATCCAATCCGAACACGGTAACAGTGCCGCCTTTGGGGATCAGCAAGCCGTTGAGCAATTTGGCAAGCGTGGATTTGCCGCAACCGTTGTGCCCTACAAGCGCGACAAAAGCCCCCTCGTTTACAGAGAGAGTGACACCCTCGACGCCTATAGCCGAGCCGACCGTGCCGTCGTCGTTGTACGCTTTGTAGTAGTAACTGACGTTGTTGAGGTTGATAACTTCCATAATCGAATTTATTGTATCAAATAAATACTTTTTTGGCAACAAAATTGCGTGTACCGATATGCAGTCGCACAAAACGTTGCACCTGACAGCAAAGCTCTTTGCGCTTTTGCCAAAAACAAATCCCTCGGGAGCTGCCCGAGGGACTTGACAAAAACGTAAGAGTTCAGTCTGTAAGCCGAGTTCTGTATTGGACGGTTATCTGTCTAGCACTGTCGTTACCGACAGCGTCAAGCGAATATGTCGAGATGCCGAGCAAGCATTTTGTCTCATTTCTTGCACCGAGTGGGGTTTACATGAACGCGTTGTCACCAAAACGTTTGTAGGCTCTTACCCTGCATTTCCACCCTTACAGTTTGCACTGCGGTATATTTCTGTTGCACTTTCCTTGAAGTCGCCTTCACAGGCCGTTAGCCTGCACTCTTGCTCTGTGGTGCTCGGACTTTCCTCGTGAGTTGCCCCACGCAACCGTCTGGCTGTCTCTTACCGTTTGATTTTACCGCAAGAGAAAATTTTTGTCAATCAAAAACGATTTTTTTGCCGAAAGGACAAAACGCAACGCGACGTCCTTGTTTCTGCACGCAAAAAGCCGTAAAACCGCGGTTCAATTGCTTTCACCATTCAAAACAACAACCCCATATTGGCAAAAACGCAACATGGGGTCGAAAAAATTGCAAGAATATGTTACCGTAAGGTCTCCGTAGCCACACCGTTCAGGTAGTCGTCCGCGGGCACATTGTCCGCATAGGCGGCGAGCTTGGTGACGCGGTAATCGCCCGAAAGACCGTGTTTTTTCATCAAGTGCAACACAAGTCGGTCGGGACGCAAATTTGCGTTGCCAATTGCAAGGGTAACGAGCGCAGTATCGTCGTCCACGCGCTCGACGGCAAAAATTTTTTCCGAAACGTCCTTGGTTACGGGCGCGCCGCGTTCATCAACGATGATGGAGTAAGCGGGAGCGGTAATTTCTTCTGCCACCTTGCCCAACCCATTGGCTTGCAGCCGATACTGCGCGCGATTAAACGTTGCCGCCAAATTGACGTTGGCGCACCATTGTCGCACAAAGCAAATGCCCGCAGGACTTGCGTCGTTGAGACGGTCGATGATGTTTGCAGTTTGTGCAGTGCGCACGGAAACATACTCCGCAAAAGATTCCACTCCCAACGCTATGGGCGGCGAAAAGCCCAATTCCATGTGAGGGTTGTAGCCCTTGGAGTACTCCGCGTCCACTCCCGCGCGACGCAAAAGGTAGGTAACGGCGCGCAAATTGTCTACGTGCGACACCAACGCGGCAGATTCGGTTTTTGTAAATTTGAATATAAGCATAGTTTTGAAAAATGCGTTTCGTCGTTGATTTACGGCGTTTTGACGGAGCTGCTTGCTGTCTGACGACAGGGCGGTTTCAATCCGCGTTTTTTACGTTTCCGTGCGAAGCGTTACAGTAACCGTACTTTTTGAGACCGCAACCGTTGCACTGTTTGTTGCAAGAGGGGGTTGTGGTTCCATTCATCGCTTTGTCAAATTCGCTTTTGAAGTAACTTTTTGTAACGCCTATATCAACAAAGTCCCAAGGTAAAACCTCGTCCGTTTGCTTTGCTCCGACAATATACGCCACGTCTGTGCCGCACTGCTCAAACGCCTTGCGATAGTGCCCGAAGTCGAACATTTCGCCCCACGCGTCAAACCGCGCGCCGTCTTTGTAAGCAAGGTAGAGCGCGTCGGCAATGCTCCTGCCTCCTCGTGCCAACACCGCTTCCATAACGGAGCTGTCGTAGTCGTTGTAGCTGAATTCGATACCGCTCTTTTTGCAGGAATCCATCAAATATTTTTGCTTGGCAACAATGTCGTCCCTGTCGGCAAAGGCGCACCACTGAAAGGGCGTAAAGGGCTTGGGAATGAAGGTTGACGTGGAAACATACAGCCGCAGCGGCTTTGTTGACGTACGCAGCTTTTTGTACAACGCGCGAATACGGCATGCCAAGCGGTAAATTTCTTCCACGTCCTCCATCGTCTCGGTGGGCAGCCCCAACATAAAATAGAGCTTGACGGAGGAGTACCCCTCCTTAAACGCCTCGGTAAGGGTGTCGAAAATGTTTTCTTCGGTGATATTTTTGTTTATCACGTCACGCAGACGTTGCGTGCCCGCTTCCGGCGCAAAGGTGAGGGAGCTTTTGCGGTTGCCGCTTGCCATTTTGCCACGAAAACTATCCAGCCGCATGCTCGGCAGGTTGAGTTGCACGTGACGCTGTTCCGCGTAGGGGTAAAGCTTTTCCAACAGCGGCATCAGCTCGCTATAGTCGCTTGTGGAAAGGCTGTTGAGGGACAGCTCGTCGTAACCGGTGCTTTCCAGCAAATCCCTGCAAAGCTCAAAGGCGTTTTCCGCGGTGCGTTCCCTTACGGGACGGTATATAAAGCCCGCCTGACAAAATCTGCAACCGTTGGCACAGCCTCTGAACAGCTCCGCGACAGCGCGGTCGTGCACTATCTCCATGCTCGGCACAAGCTGAGTTCTCGGGGTAAACACGGTGTTCATGTCACTTTCGATGTTGCGCCACACTCGACGGTCGGGAACTTTCAGCACTTTGTCCCCGTCGTACAACGCAGGGTGCAACGACGGAACGTAAATGCATTCGTAGTGTTCGTCTACATAGCGCAAAAAGTCGATTTTTTTGACCCCATGTTCTGTTTTTTGCTTTTTGTAGTCCTCGATTATCTCCTTCCACGGAGTTTCGCCCTCTCCTACAAAAAAGAAATCGAAGTACTTGTACATCGGCTCGGGATTGACCGTACACGGTCCGCCGCCCACCACAAAGGGCATGTCCTCGCCGCGTTGTTCGCTCAAAACGGGAATGTCCGCCAATTCCAACATATAAAATACGTTGCTGTAGCACATCTCGTACTGCATGGAAAAGCCCACAAAATCAAACTCCTTAAGCGGGCGTTGGGTTTCCAGACTGCAAAGGGGCAAGCCGCGCTCTTTCAGATAGCTTGCGTAATCGGCAAAGGGCGCGTAACAGCGTTCACACACCACTTTGTCTAAGGAATTGAACAAATAGTACAAAATGCGAACGCCCAAATTGGACATTCCCACCTCGTAGCTGTCCGCCACGCACATACAAAAACGCACGTCGCAGCTTTTGTTCATATCGGGCGTGTTGTACTCCCCGCCGAAATATCGGTATGGTTTTTGAACGGTATCCGTTAGTTTTGTCAAAAGTAAACTCCTATTTCAACGTCATTGTAGCCATCAACGTGCCTACCAGATTAAGATCCTCTCCCTGCAACAATTTGTAACGAATGTCGTATCTGTTCAAAATGTCGGCAAGATACTTTTCAAAGTACTCGCGGTAGCCGCACAGCTTGTTGAAGGTCGTGCCCTCCGCCACCACCGCCACGGGCAATGTTTTGTCTTTGCAGGAGGCAATGGCAAGCGCGGCGTTGACGATCGCTCCCATTTTGGCGGCGCGCCGCACCAATTCGTCGCAAAGTTCTTTGGCAAATTGTTCGTCGCTTTCGCTTGTAAACATGCCGTGCAGACCGTTTCCCGCCAAAAACTCGCTTACGTCCTTGAGGTTTACGGGCTGAATGTGCGTTTCCGACTCAAAACACTTTTCCTCTCTCGCCACGCGAAACGCCTCGTAAATCACGTCGGCAAGGTACTTGCCGCTGGTCATCTTTTCAAAAAGCTGCTTGTCGGGAACGGCGGTGCGCGCTATCGTCGTGCGGTCGAAATCCCCCTGACAAAATCCGTCGAAATTTCCGCATTCCGTGTTGACAAGCATTTGTCCCGCAGGCAGATTGCGCACCTTGGCGATGTTTTCCGTGTTTTCCACGTAGCACACGTTTGTGCCCGTGCCGTAAATATAGCCCAAGTAGGCGGAGAACCTTTCGTTGAAACTTGCCATTCCCCCCAAAAGCGTTGCAACCGTGTCGTTGAGAATTACAATACGTCTGTCGGCGTCGTCGTACTTTTTGCAGGCGGCAAGCGTTTCCCGTCCCACCTTTGTGCCGATAACTTCGGGAGCTTTTACTTCCTTGCTGAACATGACCACCGTGCCGTCCACGTCCGCGCCCATATCGACCTGATAGGAAAAACAAAAGCCTATGTCCCGCGCCTCGCCTAGCAAACGGGAAATGTTGGCGGCTATCGCGTCGTAAAACTCCTCTTTGGTCAAAAACTTGTCCGAAGCGGGCATCGTTGTTTTGCGCAAGCCTTCTATCACCGCCTTGCCTTGAGCGTCAAAGTAGCCCGTTGCGCTGCGAAAGTTTGTGCCGCCCGCGTCAATCAAAATACGCTTGACGCCCGTTTGTATGTTGCTGCGGTCGGCGTTCATGATGTAAGTGGGGATCATGGGCATTCCGCCTTTACCCTGCAAGCCGAGCCGCATTTGCTCCCAAAACTTGTCGAGCGAACCGTTTTCGTCTATGCAATCGACACTCTGACCGTGCTTGTACAAAAATTCCTTTGCCGTCATACATTGTCCTCCAAAACGTCGTTAACGCATATAACTTTTATCAAACCTTGTTCCTGCAATTCGGCAACGCGCTTTTCGCGCATTTCGTCCTGTTGAGTGGGCTGTTTTACGCGAACATAGTAATTGCCCTTGAACAGCTTTGCCGTGTAGCGTCCGCCGTGTTCGACTATCTCCGTAAGCACCTGCCACAGCTCGTCGCTTTGCGAAAGCTCCAGCGACCTTGCCAAACAAAACGCCTTGTTTCCGTAGGCGTTGTCCTTGCGACGAACGTTGGCTACAAACCGCTTTATATGCTCGATTGCCTGTTGCGTGACGTTTTTGCGGGAAGTTTGCCCTTCCAGCGAAACAGAGCGAGTCAGCTCGAAATTGACGTTTGTCCCCCACCGCACCTTGTATTTTTCCACAAGACCGTTCAAATCCAAGCCGCTTTGCTCTACCAGATATTTGAGCGTAAGCAAAGACGCGTAAGCGTCCTCCTCGGAGTTGTGCTGACAAAACGTAAAGCCTATTTCGTCGGCGATTTTAGACAACCCCTTTACCTCGCTTTCGCCCTTGTACAGCCTGTACAGCAATTGAGAACAAACAAACTTAAACTCTATGCAGGGCAGACGGTAGCGTTCGCAAGCCTTGTTGAGCATTCTCACGTCGCTGTCTACCGCGTGCCCCAGCACAATGTACTGCGGGTCGGTGAGCAACGCTTTCAGACGGGGATAAACATGTTTGAAGTCGGGAGAGGAAGCAAGCAGCTTTTTGTCGAGGTGCAAATCAATACCCACGTTGGCGCGCGTTCCGTTGAGATTGTACTTGGTGCGCGGATTTATCCAAATATTTTCGCGGCTCAAAACGTTAAAATGTTCGTCGGCAATCACCACCCCAACGCTGCACACGCTGGAAAGCATATAACCGTTTGCCGCTTCTATGTCGAATGCAAGATACTTCATTACAAAAAACCCTGCCTATACTTTAACATCTTTGCAGGGTTTTTGCAAGGAAAAAAACAAAATTGTAATTGTTGGAGTGCGCCTCGCCGCCTTGGTCTCTCCGCCTGTTGCGGCAAAAAACAAATTCGCTACTCGTCCGAGCTGTCGTTTGTTATCTCCGACTGCTTTTGTTTGCGCTTTTTGACGATAAATTTGATTGCGACAACCAATTGCCACACACCCACCGCCAACAAAAACACCGCAAAGCAGTAACGAAGCACGCTGTCGCTTGCAATGTCCGCAACAAGCGCGCCCACAACGGCAAACGCAATGGCGGGAACTATCAACCACCAAATATGTTTTGGCTTGAGCAGCTTGTTTTTGGCATGGAATATCAGTGCAACGCAACACATTGGCAAAAAGCTTATCAGGTTTATCGCCTGCACCGTCTTTTGCGGAATTTCGAGAAAACTCAACAACGGCACCAAAACCGTTCCACCGCCCATGCCCATTCCGCCCACTATGCCCGCAAGCGCACCGAACAATATCAAAAGAAAAATTTTCATGCTTCCACCTAAAAAAACATTTTTATGCCGCCGGCAATCAGCACCAACGCAAAAATTATTTTGACCACATTGCCTTTCAGCTTGCTCAGCAACAGCGCACCCGCCACGCCTCCGACAACGACTCCCAGCGTTGCCCACAGGGTCGGAATCCAATCTACGCTGCCCTTGACAAGGTACACTATCGCCGACACCGCAGTCAGCGGCAAAATGACGAGCAGTGCCGTTGCCTGAGAGTATTTTTGGTGCAATTTGACAACGGCAAGCAGCAACGCGACGATCAGCACGCCGCCACCGCCGCCGAGAAATCCGTTTACAAAACCCGCCGCCGCGGAAAAAATTACCAAGATCCACTTACTTTTTGCCGTCAAATTCATTTTTGTTTCCTAAATTTTCCGTAGATTGCCATTATTTGATTGATTTTTATTTTAGTTTGTATTAAAATAAAAGCACGTATGTATTGAGGTCTACCGAAATACGCAAAAACACTTTTGAAAAGGTACTTAACAGCTATGAACAAAAAAACGAAAACAACAGTACAACCGTTGTCGGAGAACACGCGCAGAGCGATAATTATCACGGCGATAATCGTGGTTGCAATTATCATACTCTCCGTTTCGTTGGCGTTGATACTCAAGCCCGCCAAGGTCACTCCTGCCGACAACGACCCGAGCAGCACGGGAAGTTCGTCGCTTACCATACGTAACGGCGATTTCTACTACACCGGTTCGGATGACACGGCGTATCCCAAGACGGCGCAAAACTGGTCGAGATACGGCTACAAAGCGGTAGCCGGTTCTTCTCACGACTTTGAATCCATCTCCACCAACGACAAGGCGGTAATGGGTATTGTCACCACAAATACCGACGCGGACAAAGGCGACACTTGGAGTACGGTTTCGGAAGATTTGAGGGTAGAAGGCATCACCGCGACCAACCCCGGCAAACACGGTAGAGACGGAGATATCGAAGAACCGGATGACGACAACGTTTACATGATCGCCACCAAAGAGGCAACCGCCGTAAGCATTCTTTCGGACAGCTTCAGCGTGTCGAGCGGCAAGTCGGTAAAGATTACGGTTTGGATCAACAACTCGCAACTGACGGGTGACGCCGTTGTTATGCTGCAAAAATCCACCGTTTCCGCCAAGTCGGAAAATTGGTATGCTTACAATGCTCGCGTGGAGAAAGCCGACGCTTGGCAAAAGCTCGAGTTCTACGTCTTCAACCGTGAATCCAGCACAAAGTACATTCGTCTGAGCGTGGGTGTTGGCAACGTGTACAGCGGAGAGGAAAATGATCGCGACAAGTTCGAGCTTGTCGATGACCAACCCATAACAGCCGAAGGCGTCCTTTTTGTAGATGACATCACCTACGAAGAAGTTACCGCAAACGACTACCGTACCGTTGTGGACGATCCCGCGGCAAAGGACAGCACGCTGTACAAAATCATCGAAAACGAAGATATCGAGGACGAAACTCAATACCTCACTTGGGAAACCCTCGGCGGCAGTTCCACCACATACACCACCGCAGAACAAGTAGCTGCCGAAATGAAATACTCTCCCTTCACTGACAGAGACGACTTCTACAAGACGGTGAAAAACGATACCGACGAGTCCGACAGCGGCGAGTCGGAAGAAACTCCGCCAACGGAACGCGAACCGTCCGGCTTTACGATGTACGGCATAAATCACAAAGGCGGTAAACCCGACGGCGTGATCGGCTTCCGTCTTGACGCAAGCTCCCTAAACGGAGATGACAACAAAAACATAAACACGCTGTACAGTCTGTGGAAAAAGGATCACCACCACATCAGCTTTTGGGTGAGGGTAAAACAAGAGGACAACAAGGTTGCAAAAGCCAACATTTACGTTCAATCCTACAACACGGACACGGGCGAATATGAGGACGTCGACAACAGCAAATGGGTTTCGCAGGTAGGTAGCCAAGAAATCGAGACCGACTCCAACTGCGGCTGGGTGAAATACGACATCTATCTCAAGCCCGCCACAACGGAAAAACAAATCAGCATTCTCGTGACGTTGGGCAGCAAAGACGGCAAGTACTCCGAATCCGACGTGGAAAACGGATTGTTCCCCGAGGGAACGCTGTATGTCACAAGCCCTGCTTACGAAAAACTTTCTTCAAAAGACTACAACAACGCTTCAGGCGGAACTTATTCCAAAAAAATCGACCTTATAGGCGTTTCCGCTACAACCAGCGTTACAAACGGCAGCTTCAGCGACCTTAACAACACAGGAACACAACCCTCCGGTTGGAGTCCCGCGTTTGCAGGCGACAACATGCTTTACCGTGACGGCAGAGGCGACGACAAAATCGATGGACTCGACAGAGTTTACAGCGCGGTAAAGGACAGCAGCGTTGTGCGTAACTTCGAGCAAACCTACGGTTGGGACGACGAACAACAAAACGTGTTGCTTGTCAGAAACAGCACAGCCACAAGCTTCGGTTACTTCTCCGATGAAATTACGCTTTCCGCGCATACCGTGTACGTTTTGTCTGCGTTGATCAAAAACGACGGCGGACAACCCCACTTCTACCTGCTCAACACCGACGCTTCCTTGGAAAGAAATGACCGCGTCATAGCTGAAGGCATCACAGGCATTACCGCCGCCAATGAAAGCGCGCTCAACTACGGCAAGACGAGCGACGACTTGGAAAACAGCTGGGCTCGTTACTACATCATTGTTGTAACAGGCGACGAATCGCAAACCGTGCGCCTTGCGCTGTTCAACGGCAAGATAGACGGTAGCGAATTGACAACAGGCAGCGTATACTTCGATCAAATTGGCATGAAGAGCGTCGGCACTTACTCCATGACCACGGACGAAGCCGATGAGGACGCGGAAAAGTACACCGTAACGTGGAATTTGGGCGGCGACAGCTACATTTTGAATGGCGAAGAGCTTTCCATCAAAGATCTGCTCAAAAAAGATCAAATCGACATGCTCGTCGAAGTTGGCGCATTGGAGTTGGAAGCGGACGAAACTACCAAGGACGGCGCACTTTCCAACTTGACGACGTTGCAACCCGATAAAAGCGCTTGGAACACCATGCTGAAAATACCCGAAGATACGGAGGACGAGACAACGAACGAAACCGAAGTCGAACCCGAAGAAACAAAAACTCCCGTTGATTGGGGTCTGTTGTTCTCCGTTATTTCAAGTGTCGCGCTTGTTGCGGCATTACTCGTGGTGCTTGTCGTAAAACTGTTCAAAAACAGAAAAAATCAAAAGAGAGCTGCTTAGCCGAAAAAGTTCATAGTTTGATCAAAAAGGCGTAACCGAATGGTTGCGTCTTTTTTTTGTCTCTATGTTTGTGCATACGCCGGATGTTGCAAATGTCGGAATGCAGAAGCAAACAGAATATATTTGAAGTAAAACCAAATTGAAGTTTGAAAAGTTAATTTTCAAGTCGTTTTGCCACAAGATCCGCCGTCTCGCGCGCGGAAAGTCCGTCGGTACACACCGTCACGTCGGCAAAACGACGGTAAACACGCTCGCGTTGAGAGACAAATTGTCGAAGCTGTTGCTCATTCAAGCCCTCTAAAAGCGGTCTGCCGCCATTGAGTCTGCTTGCTACCGTTGTCGCCTCTGCGGTCAAGCACACCACCTTTGAGCCGCGTGCAAATTCGGCAAAATTTTGACAAAGCACACTGCCGCCGCCGCAAGCTATCACTGCGTTGTCGATCGAAAGGCTGTGCAACACCTCATTTTCCAATTTGCGAAAGCCCTTTTCGCCGCTCTCGGAAAATATTTGCGTTACGGTTTTGCCTACAGCGCGTTCCGCTTCGGCGTCCGTATCCACAAATTTCTTTCCCAATTTTTCGGCAAGCAATGCGCCCACGGTCGTTTTGCCCGTTGCGGCAAAACCAATCAAAATTATGTTGTTCATTGTTTTTCAGTAGGTTTTGTAGCGCAAATCAAACAGTTCAATGCGTCAAAATAGCTTTGAACGCCCTTTCCCATAAAACGAGCCATACAAACGTCCGTCAGCACGTCCACACGGCGAAAGCTCTCGCGTGCGTTTACGTCGGTGAGATGAACCTCGACAACGGGGACGTCTATGCACTCGATACAATCCCTCAACGCGTAGCTGTAGTGACTGTACGCGCCCGCGTTGAAAACAACGCCGTCGCAATCCGTTTGTTGCAGTATGTCTACCAACTCGCCCTCGCTGTTGCTGTGACGACACACCACCTGCACATTGCGTTCCTTGCCGTATGCGCAAACCTTGTTTTCCAATTGGCAAAGCGTTTCCGTTCCGTAAAGGAACGGGTCGCGCTTGCCCAGCATGTTCAGATTGACTCCGTTTAGCAGTAAGATTTTCATTTTATATCTTCCATATCCTTTACAAAAGCATTGTAGTCCGTTTGAACGGGTGTGCCCGTCCACAACGCAAAGCTCTTTGCGCCCTGGTGAAACAGCATCTCTTTTCCGTTTGCTACCGTCAGTCCGCGTTGCTCCGCCTGCCGCCGCAAACCGCTTGCGCCATTGTAGTCTGCAATCAGAACAAATTTACAGCTTGGCGGCAAAGTAAGGCTTTGCTCGAAATCGCACTCGGGCACAAAGCTCAACACTCCGACGGGATCTTGTAATGTTTGTGGCAAGGAGTACTTTTTTTGCAGCGACATTGCATGCGTCGAAGTGCGGTTTAACACGCGCAGTTTGCAATCGTATTTAAGCAACTCGCATATAACCGCCTCGGCAGCGCCGCCCGCGCCCACGATCCAAAGCGGCTGTCCCTCAAAAGCTATGCCGTGAAAGCGCAACGATTGCACCACACCGTAGCCGTCGGTAGACGTGACGTTTTTGCCGCCGTTAAACACGGTGTTGACAGAGGGCAGACTGCTTTTGAAAATGCTTGCGACGCGCTTTTTGAAGGGCATAGTCACGTTTACGCCGTCAAATTGCTCAATTTCTTTCAGCAAAACTTTGTCGCTTGTTTGTTTGGGCAAGCAAACGGTTTTGTAAATGCAGCACACGCCCGATTGCTTTGCCAAGTGAGCGTGCAGCGCGGGCGAAAGGCTGTCCTCTACTTTTGTGCCCACAAGCCCCAGCTTAAGCGGAACAATGCCCAAACCTTTCAAAAACTCCGGGTCGGAAACTTCAAAAGGCGTGCTGTCCACACAACCGCAACCCGTAGCCACGGAAAGTACCGTCTCGCACATTGCAATCCGATGATCGTCAAGGCTTGTAAAAAACTTGCCTTTGGGCACTGCCCCGTCGGAAATCACGGTCAAATTTTTGCCGTCAAAGGAACACTGTTTGTTACAGACGTTTGCAATGCGAGCGATTGCCTCGAGACGATTGCTTTCCTTGTTGGCAAGCTCTCCCACTCCGCAAAACACGTGCGTACCCCCGACGAACAACGCCATGGTCGCCAACAGCGGAATTTCGTCTATACCGTCGCACGCATCCTGCTCCGAGGCAAAAAACGGGTGCAAAACGCTCGGTTCGACGATTATGTCTCCTACGCGTTCGCCCAACACGGTGTGCAAATTACAGTAGCTTATGGTTGCGCCGCTGTTTTGCAGTACCCTGTAAAAGCCCAACCTGCGTTCGTTTAGCAGAACATTGCAAAAATGCGCGCGTTGTCCCGTCAACAATGCCAAAGCGACGGAATAAGCCACTGCGGACGGGTCGTTGGGAATGGCAAATTCAAAGGCTTTTGGACGAGATTTTTGAACTACTACGGTGTTGCCGTCCACTCTGACGTCGGCTCCCAACTCGCCGAGTAACAGCTCGGTGTGGTTGCGCGTGGGACGTCGTTCAACATAGCGCGTTTGTCCTTCGGCAAAAAGTCCCGCCAAAATGACCGCGCTCTTTACCTGCGCGGAATGAACCTGCGACTCCACCGTCGCGCCGTGCAGCTTGCCTCCGCGCGTTTCAAACAAACAGTCGGGCGCAAAGGCAATGTCTGCTCCCATTGCTCGTAAGGGCTCTACAACGCGCGTCATCGGGCGTTTTGAAAGACTCTCGTCTCCGCAAAAACGCGCCTTTACGCCCAAACCGCAAAACAACCCCGCAAGCAAACGCGCCGTCGTGCCGCTGTTGCCGCAATCGATTGTCAGCTTCTGCGGCAAATTGCGCATACGGGGCGTGACAATTACCGTGTTTCCGTTAGTTGCGGTTTTTTCAAGCCTTACACGCGCCACGGTGTTTTTCAAGGCGGTCAACGTGCATAACACATCGCTTGACAATGTGACGTTGTGCAAAACGCTCACTCCGTCCGCTATCGACGCGGCAATGAGCGCGCGGTGCGTCAACGATTTGTCGCTGCACCGAACGTCCGATTCAAGATGAAATTTGTCGTTGAATGTGATCATAAAAATTTTTCCGAGGCTCGCGCTACTTCAAAAGTAAAGCTTTGACCTTGTCAAAAGAAACGCGCATAAGCTCAAACCTCGGAGGAAGCACAAATCCGATACCGTCAAGGTTTTTCTTGTCCTGCAAAACGGCATTGAGTATATTTTCGGTAAGAGGCTGTATTTCAAACTCCTTTCTTACTTTCTCGCTCCAAAAATCGGCATAACCCTTTTCGCACAATCCGAGAGCCCGGGCAAGCAGCGTTTCATAGTAAATTCCGTTGGCAACGGCAATACCATGCGGCAAATTCAATGCCAATTCCATTGCGTGTCCTATCGTGTGACCGAAGTTGAGCTTGTTGCGCTCTTTCTCGCAAAAGGGATCGTTTTTGCAAATTTCCAGCTTGTATTTGGCGCAACTTACCGCCAAATCTTCAATTCTCGTCAAACCGTCGCAAAACAAGGCGTCGTCGCTTAACATACGGTACTTGAAAAGCTCGCCCTTGCCGCTTTTTAGCTGTTCTTCGTCCAATGTGCCGAGAAAGCATGCGTCAATCAGCGTGTCGCAGTTGAAAAAATAACTGCCGACGGCGTTTTTTACGCCGCACATGTTTACCGCTGTTTTGCCGCCGACACCGCTATCTGCCATGGCAAGCAAGGTTGTGGGCACGTGCAGCAGCCTGACTATGCCCCGTTTGTATATGCTGCACGCAAACCCCACGGTATCTCCTATGCTGCCGCCTCCTACGGCAACAACGCGACTGTCGGCGTTCAGCTTGCGTTGCAAAAACCATTTGCACAATTTTTCTACCCACTCAAGGCTTTTGGCTTGCTCCCCGCGAGGAAGCAAAAACACATTGTCCCCGTCAATTTCGTAAAGTTGTGCAATGTTTTCGTCCGTTACAACGCTGTCATGCGCGTAATCGGACAAATTGAAGGGCTTGTACTCTATCGTCCAATCGTTTATGTTTTTCATAATTTGTTTTGTTTAAGCATTTGATTTGCTATCACATACGCCAAAATGTTTTCCGCCACCACCCCTACGTTGGGCACAACGCAGGTGTCGGCGCGTTCGTAATGCTGTTCAACGGTTTGGTGCGTAACGGCGTCCACCGTTTGAACGCCCTTTACGGTGGGTACAGGCTTGACCGTCAAATGAAAAAGTATGTCCTGCCCCGTGGTAATGCCGGAAACAATGCCGCCGCATTTGTTTGTTGCATAGACGATTTTCCCCTCCTCGACCGTCAATTCGTCGTGGGAGGAAACGCCGTCCGAGCTTGCGTACTTGTCCCCGATACCGAACTGTATGCCTTTAACGGAAGGAATTCCCAACATGTTGGCGGCTATCACCGCGTCCAAACGTTCGCAATAGGGGGCAATTTCTCCTATACCCATGGGAACGCCCGTTGCGCCTACGGCAACAATTCCGCCAAGACTGTTGCCCTTTTCGCGCGCCTTGTCTATCGCTTGGCACATGAGACCCGTGGCATAGCGACAGGGACAATGCAAAACGAAAAAGTGCGGCTCTTTTTCGGAACGCCCGAAAACGTAACGGTTGCGAGACGCGATCCCGCCGATTTTTTCCACATAGTGGTAGGTGTAAATGCCCTGCGCGCTCAACAGAAGCTTACAAACAGCACCCAACACAACATAACACACACTGCTACGCGCGCTCGTCAACTCGGCAATTTGTCTGACGGACATGTCGTCGAAACGCGCCTGCCCCACAACGTCGCCGTGTCCGCTGCGCAACGCCGTAAATTCGGGACGCGTCTCCTTGGATTTGTTCGCAACAAAAAAGCGCAGCTCGCCGCGTACCGTTACGATGTCGGAATCCGCCCCCTCAAAACGTACTACGTCGTCGAAATTTTGACGACTGCTCCTGCCGTAGCCCTGTTTTCGCAGAGCAAGCTGCTTGTTCACCTCGCTTACGGAAAAAGAAAATCCGTCGGGCAAACCCCGAACGGTTCCGCCGTAGCCCTCGCCGTGAGAGCTTCCAAAAAATGAAAAGGTTATCATTTTTCACCCCAATTTGCAGGCATCGTACGGTTCTCAGACATCCACACGCTATCCTTGAGCTTTACGTTGCTTTCGGAAAAATACATGCTTACCCTGCCGTCGGTGCAGCCGAAAACAATGTCGCCGTTAAACGCCTTGCAGCCTACAGTTTTCAACAAGCCCGTTTTCGACCTTTTTACCTTTGCCAGATTTGTGACAAAAACATTGTCCGTATATGACGAAATGCGATCGACAAAATCCTGCGTGGGAAAGGTCTTTTTGTTGTCTTGAGTGTATTCCACGCTGCCCGCCACGCAACAAACGCAAACATACTCGGGGCGTATTTTAGACAACAACACCTCGTTGGACGATGTGCGCGAACCGTGATGAGCCCCTTTGTAAAGGGTCATCTGCGGCAAATCGGGGTTGTATTTTACAAGGGAAGCCTCGCCGTCCTTTTGCAAATCTCCCGTAAGCAAGCAATGAATGCTCCCCGCGTTCAATGTGAGGCACACCGAGTAGTCGTTTTCCGTGGAAGTGTAAGTTTCGTAGTATTCCTGATAAAGTATCTCCATTGTGACGCCGTTGCCCAAGTCGTAAATGCGTTTTGCGCCCCTTTGCTCGCGCACGCACTCCAACGCGCTGTAGCACTTGGCTCCCTCTGCAATTTCCTTGTCGCGCGCGTCGCAGTAAGAATAGTATTTGTCCGTCGTTTTGTTGGTTTTGGCAAATTCTATTATCGTTTTGCACTCGTATCTTTCAAAAATCCCCGGAGAGGCTTTTGTGCCGTAAAAACCGGAAATGTGATCGCCGTCGGCATGAGTTACCACAACGTACTCCAAAATGCCGTCCTTGCAAAATCTTCTTATGTACTCGTCGATGGCGTTTGCGCTTTTGTCTCTCGGACCTGCGTCGATAAGAATGTCGTTTTCGCCCGCCTTTACGTAAATGCAGTCTCCGTTGTATTCGCCGCACTGCAAAAAGTGCACTGACAAATCCTCGTTTGCAATGCGTTTTACATTGTAGAGCTTCTTATCGTATTTGTGTAAGCCGAAAATACCGCTAAACCAACCCGAAAAGTAGCCGAGAACAATGAGCGTAGTCAGCACCAACACCGTAAAAACGGCAAGACAAATCGCAAGCAGCTTTTTCTGCTTGGGAGAAAGCCTGCGTTTTGCTACAGGCGCGTCATCGGGCATTGGAATTGGATCGTTTTGTTTGTTATGAGACATAATTCAACGAGAAAAAGTTTTTTGGCATATATGTACATACGTGCAGCTGTTGCAAGGAAATCAATTTGCCCATGCCGCGGGCAATGTGCGATTGTCCTTGAACCACTGCGTATCTTTGAGTTTGGTGTCGTTGTTGGAGCCGTGAATTTCTATCACGCCGTCAATGCAGCTGAACACGATGTTGCCGTTCATCGACATGGCTTGATCGACGCTCCAACGTCCCGAGGACGATTGTTTCAACGTGCATTGTGTAGTCACATAAACCTTGTCTGTATACGGTGCAATTCTGTCAATAAAGGTCTGTGAAGGGAAGGTATTGGGAAGAGCCTGCGTATACTCGGTCGATCCCGCCACGCAACTTACGCAAACATATTCCGGCGTAATTTTGCTAAGAAGCACTTCGTTTGCAGATGTAGGCGAACCGTGATGTCCCGCTTTATATAATTGCATGTGCGGCAAATCGGGATTGTTCTCAACAAGAGACTTTTCGCCGGCTTCTTCCAAATCACCAAGGAACAAGTAGTGATTGTCGCCTTGAGTAAACATGATGCACACCGAATAGTCATTTTCATTCGACGTGTCTGTTTCGTAAAATTTTTGATACAAAATTTCCATTGTTATGCCTTCGGCAAGCTCGTAAACGCGTTGCGCGCCGTTTTCGTTGTTGTAGCACTCCAAGGCGGTAAACACATTTGTACCGCTATTCTTTTTGTTCTCGCAACGAGTAAGGAAATTGTTCAGAACGTTTGTGTTTTTACCTGTTCTGGCAAATTTTATGATGTTTTCGCACTCATACGCGTCCAATATTCCCACAGCTTTTGTTGTGCCGTTAAATGCCGCAATATGATCTTCATCTGCATGTGTCGCTATCACATACTCCAAAACACCGTCCGTACAATATTTATCAACATATTGCTTGATTGTAG
Source organism: uncultured Clostridia bacterium (assembly GCA_947630425.1). Classification (GTDB taxonomy): domain Bacteria; phylum Bacillota; class Clostridia; order Christensenellales; family CAG-314; genus Fimimonas. The sequence continues at coordinate 28,571 of CANRHN010000004.1, forward strand.
CCGCACTTCCCCCTGTGGAACCGGCGTCAATAAGTATGTCGGTGTCGCCGGCTTTTATATAAATGCTATCACCGTTGGATTTGTTTCCCAACTCCATAAAATGTATCGACATGTCCGCAACTGTTCCGTCTACAACAGCGATTTCCACGTAAAAGCTCTCGGTTACGTTGTTGTCGGTAAAGGAAATTTCCCACGTTTTAACGCCCACCGAAGTGCTGTCAAAATGTCCCGTGGTAAAGTTGTTTACAACCTTGCTTGAACCGTTGCTGTAAAAAGCCGTGACAACAAGCAATTTTACGTCGGGCTGCTCGCCCAAAAGCACCTTTTGCCCCGTGTACTCCGCCTCGATTTTCGTCAGCACAACGGGCAGAACTTCGATTTCGATTGTGGTTTGGTAGGGCGCGCCGCCCGTAAGCGTGTCAAAGGAGATTGTGACGGTCTGCTGTCCTGCTTCGGCAAGTACCTTGGGCGTGATGGAAAAATCCTCTACCACCCGACTTCCGCCGTTTTCAAGCTTCGCCGAAATGCGGAAATCGCTGTTTTGCAATTCATCTCCGACGTACTTTTTGCCGCCCACAAATTGCACCTCCGCGCCTGTCACGGCGGGCATCTTGACAGACACCTTTACGGTGGTTTGTACCGTGTTGCCGTCGGTAAAGGTGATTACAACATCCTTTTCTCCGGCGGTATCGAAGGGCGCGCCCGCAATGTTGTAGTTTTCCACAACCTTGACGGTATTGTCCTCGTAGTGAGCAGTCACGACAAGCGACGAACGCTCCAAACTTTGACCGACAAACAAATCGCCGCCCGTATAGACCGCGTCTATCGACACAACCGCGGGTTTTTCGACAGTAACGGTCAATTGTGTGCTTTGGGTTACGCCGTCACCGTCGGTATAGCTGACGTCAACGGTTTTGTCGCCGTAAGAGGACGTATCCAATTCGCCTATCACGCAATTTTCCGTCACGTCAACATCGGTGCCGTTGTTGTAATGGGCGGTAACGGTGATGTCTATGTCATCGACAGACCCTCCGACGATCACTCTGCCGCTGTAGCTTGCCTCTATCGACACAACGTGAGCAAGGGCATTGCAAGCGACAAGCATTGTGCAGACAACCGTCACAAGCACAAGCAGCATTGCAAGCGTCAATTTTTTCAGAAAACGTTTGTTCATGGTTACTCCGTTACTTCAAGCCCAACAATTTTTTGATTTCGGGCATCTTTTGTTTGGCTGCGCGGTAGCCCTCTTCTACCATTTCGTCTATGCTGTCGAGACTTGCGCGGCTAAACTGCCTTAACTCGGGTTCTATTACAAGGTCGCTGTTTTGCAACCCCTTGTACATTGTGGATTTTGTTGTGATAGACCAAGCGGCAAACAACAAATCCCTCAATTTGCGCGAATCCGTACCCTCTCCGCGATGACAGTTGAGGTCAACGCCAATCACGATTTGCGCGCCCATTTTCCTGCAGACGTCGGCGGGCATGTTGTTCAGCAGACCGCCGTCCATCAGCACCATTCCGTCCGACTCAACAGGCTTGAACAATGCGGGCACGGCGCAGCTTGCGGAAACGGCTTTGGCAACGTTACCGCTTGTAAGCACCACCTCGTTGCCGCTCAACACGTCTACCGCCACGGCTGCAAAAGGCGTACTCAATTCCTCAAAGGTTTTGTCAACGAGCAATCTGTTGACCACGTTGGCGATGTTGGCGGAATCGGAGTTGATCCACAACCGCCGCACAAGTTCTTTGCGTTGCACCCGCTTGGCTTCCTGTATAATCACATCCAAGCCCACGTCCGCGCAGTACAACGCGCCTATCAAACTGCCTGCGGACGTTCCCGCAACACAGTCGAAGGCAATGCGCTCTTCCTGAAACGCTTTCAGCACTCCTATATGCGCAAATCCGCGCGTACCTCCGCCCGAAAGCGCCAAACCCAACCTGTGCTTGAGCTTGACGGTGTTGGAAAATTTGAATGGAACATACTTCTTTTTCATAATGTCAATGACAGTGTGATAAATTATATATATTATACTACAATACCTTTGGCGTTGCAAGCGCAATTTTTTGTATAAAAACACGGCAAAGCAATTTGCTCTGCCGTGACTGTAGGAAAAATTATTTTTTGAAATAGCGGTTGTACAGCCCGAGAAATGCTTTTCCGTGACGAGCCTCGTCGCGCGCCATTTCGTGTACCGTGTCGTGAATGGCGTCCAAACCGAGTTCCTTGGCGCGCTTGGCAAGCTGCGTTTTGCCCATTGTTGCGCCGTTTTCCGCTTCGATACGCATTTGCAGATTTTTGGCTGTGCTGTCCGTTACGACCTCGCCGAGCAATTCGGCAAACTTTGCGGCGTGTTCCGCTTCTTCATAAGCGGCTTTTTCCCAATACAAGCCTATTTCGGGGTAGCCCTCGCGAAAAGCCACGCGACTCATGGCAAGATACATGCCCACCTCGCTGCACTCTCCGTTGAAGTTGGCTCTCAAGTCGTCGATTATGTCCTGAGGAACACCTTGAGCAACTCCCACCACGTGTTCCGCAGCCCAACTCATTTCGTCGTTTTGAGCAACAAACTTTTCCTTGGGGGCGCGGCATTGCGGACATCTTTCCGGCGGCGTGTCACCCTCGTAAACATAGCCGCACACTGAACATACAAATTTCATATTTACTCTCCTTGAATTTTTTTTGCGCAAAACACCCATGCGCAGGGCTGTTTACTCTTCCGGCGAAAACTCTTCTGAACCTACTCCGCAAAGAGGGCACACCTCGGGAGGCGTGTCGCCTTCGTGAACATAGCCGCAAACATTGCAAATCCACTTCATAAAAGACCTCTCCTTTTGAAATTTTTATTTGCTGTTATAATATCATTTTTGTAAAGTTTTGTAAATAATCAACGAAATAATTTTTGAAAAAAACTTGCAAAAAAGAATATCCCAATGTACAATTAAACTGTATGATGCAACAAATTGTTTTTTCGTTAAGCACGCGGCAAGCAAAAAGTCCGCGTTTTGACAAACAAAGGAGAAGTTTATGAGCAAAAACAAACAACTCGCTCCCCCAAAACCTGCCGACGGGGCAAAAGACAAGAGCGACAAAATGACAATCTACGAATACGAACAAAAGTACACTCACCGCCAGAACGTACGCGGAGCGCGCCTGTTTTTGGGAATGTTTGCAAGTCTTGTGGGCGTGTTGCTGTTTGTGTGCTTGTTTTTCCTCACCGCGCGCGTTTACGATATAAACGAATACGCAGGTTACGCCGTCGGAGCGGCATGCGTTGTGCTGTACATTCTGGTGTTCATTGTGCCATTGGCAAAAATTCTCAAAACGGGCGCGTTTGTCACCAACGTCAACGTCCATACCGCGCGTGAAGCGCAACGCCACAACAAAAAACTGCGCCACGACATTGCGGGAAAAATTATAGATTTGACCGCCAAGGTGGACGGCGTGGGCTGGTACGACAGCGAAGCCGTGGGACGGCTTGCAATTGCCCTCAAAGTGGGCGACGAGGAAAAGCTCAAAGCCGCGCTGACCGAACTGTACCAAGGCTCTGTCAAAAAATCCGCCAAAGATCTGATAATGCGCAGCTCTGTCAAATGCGCCGCATACTCCGCAATTTCGCAAGCGGCAAAAATAGACACTGCGTTGGTTATATTTTTGAATTTGCAGCTCATAAAGGACATTGTGTTTCTTTACGGCTTTCGCCCGTCAGACGCAAGAATGGCAAAAATCGTTGCGAAAGTGCTGCAAAACGCCTTGATTGCCTACGGTTTGGGCAGTATGAACATCGGTCGTAGCGTTGTGCAGACAATGGGTTCTGCCGTAAAAGGAATACCGCTGCTCGGAAACGCCATTGCCGCCATTGTAGACAGCTCCGTACAAGGACTTGCCAACGGCACGCTGACGACGGTGATCGGCTACCAAACAATACGCTACCTCACCACGGAATACCGTTTGCAAAACATTTTGGACGGCGTGGACGTGTCGGAAACAGCCGAAGAACTACAACAGGCTTGCGGCGAATTGGAACAGGAGCTGAAAACGAAAAAGCACTCGGCAAAAGCCGCCGTTTAGTCGGTAAAATAACGAAAACATGCACCCCATATTCTGCTTTTGCAGATATGGGGTCGTTTTTTTGTCAGGACATATACTTGTTTTTGGTTGCCTCGCCGCCTCGAATGTATCTGACTTGCCAATTGTCGTTGAGAATTTGCGCGATCAATCGGTAACGCTCGGGGTCCAGCAAGGGCAACCTTTCGGAGAGGTCCTTGTGCGCGGTGGACTTGCTCACGCAAAACACGTCGGCAACGGCGCGCACCGTACACCTGTGCGCAATGAGATAGTCGGCAACGTCCACCACTCGTTCGCGTATGTATTCCTTCATTACCCGCTCCGAAGCTTTTTTGCTATATTAAATGCTTCTTTGCGACAAATTATTACAAAATTTGCTTTGAACAAAATTTTTGTATGCTTTTGGACGTATTCGCGCCGTTTTCGCCCGAATTTCGGCAAAAACAAAGGCTCGTCAAACCGACAAGCCACTGTAATTGTAAATTAAAATTTGTTGCGCCAATCGCTTTACCATTGGTTTTGAGCGTGTTCGCAAAACGCCACAAAGGGCGGAACGGTCAGCTTGACGCCGTTGTCGAGAATGACGTAGCCGCTCCACATTCCGAAGGTTTGGCAGCATTTGTTGTTCACCCACAAAACGCGCGTGTGCGTGTGATTGTTGAAAATCGGCTCTACTTCAAAAACAAAACGCTCGTCCTGATCCACATAGCGGTAGCTTTCGCCCAGCTTTATTTCCTGCACTTCGCCCAACTTGTACAGCTTGTTGTCGTAAAAAAAGGCGTTTTCGGTGGCTGCCGAGGTGTCTCCGAATCCCCACCCGATGTTGAAGCCGAAGCTCTTGCCGTTTACGTTTGTTCCGCCGTTACCCCACACCCATTTGTGACGGTAGGGCCAAATACCTCTGCCCCAATCCAGCAAGCCGAACCCGTCGGTAATTTGATAGGCGACATCCTGTATACGCACGTAACCGTTGACGACAAAGCAATTTTCTTTGTAGTTGAGATACCACTGCTTGGGCTTGTCGAAGGGCGTGGCTATCACCATTTTTTCCTTTGACTTGCTGACGTTGGTAAGCATAAGGTACACTTCCGCCTTGATACCGTGGTAGTCGTTGGCGGTAAAAGCCAAACGACGAAATTTGTCCGTCGTTTCAAACTGCACGTGAACGTTGCGGGAAAAGTACTGCAACGTGTTTGCCACCTCGGGGTTGGCGGGCATGTCGCGTTTGAAGGACGGTTTTACCGTTGCAAGCTTGCTTATAACGTGGCGTTGCCCGCTCGCAAGGTCAATCAGCGTTGCAGCGCACTGCATGGCGTAGGAGACATGCCCCAACGTCAACTGCAACACGTACCTGCCGTCAAAGTGAATTTGGTAAAAATCCCACTCTTTGAGGCGTGGCGAACGAACGAGCTTTTTGTCTAACACAAAGTTCATGTGGCGGGAGTACCCTGCGCGAAGCAGTCTGCCGCGATCATCCAACAATTTTTCTGCCGTAACAATTTCTTTCATTTGTCCTTCTTGACTGTAAACAATGCCAAAAGGCGAACAAGCAGCTCCAAAATTTCCACATACAGGTATATGAGGCTGCTTGTAAGACTGAACGCCAACACCCATTCAAAACTCTTGTCTGCGCCCACGCGCACCATTTCGTCTATGTTTTGAATGTCCCAAAACACCGTTATCGTTGCAAACAGCACGCAAAAGAAGGAAACTCCCGCTTGCACTGCCAAAATCAACAAAACGTTACCGGTTTGTTCGGCAACAAGGTACAAAATGGGAACGCAAATCAGTTCCACCAACAAAAAGCTTATCAACCCAATCACAAGCCCCAAGGCGAAGCGATTGCCGATACGCACTTTCAACACCTTGTACAACACAAGGCACATTGCAAACACAATGCCCGTACCCAACAAAGCGGCAAGGGAAACTCCGGGCAAGAATATGTTCATAAATCCTGCCATAAACCCCAAAAACACGCCTTGACACACGCAGTAAATGGGTCCGAAAACCTTGGCTGACGCAGGGCTGAAAAGCATAACTATGCTTCCCACAAGCATCACAACGCCGGCAACGCCCGCGCCTATAAGCAATATTATCAAGGACGACAACAAAAAATCTGCGCTTACTTCCCCCTCTGCGACTTTGAAAATGGTCAACCACAGCGCAACCTCTGTTACAATGGCAATGCCTATTGTCAACAGAACCATAAATATGCTTTTTCCGACAACACCCTTGTACGTTGAGGGAGTGGTTTCCACCGCCATTCCGCCACGGCTTTGCATACGCGTCCAACGACGCATGTAGGGATTTCCATATCTGGTGTACATAGCGACCTCCTTTATGAATATGTCAACTTTGTCGATACGATTGTTGTCAATTTTCTCTTTATATAGTATAACATACAAATCAAATATAAGCAAGGTTATTTTTTACTTGACAAAATTGCCCCCGAAAACTACAATGAAAGAAACAATTTTTGGAGAAAATTTATGGCAGAATTGACAATGGAAAAGCTGGTAAATCTGTGCAAAGGACGCGGATTTGTTTATGCCGGAAGCGAAATTTACGGCGGACTAAGCAACTCGTGGGACTACGGTCCGCTGGGCGTGGAGATGAAAAACAACATCAAACAGGTGTGGTACCGCAAGTTTGTAAAGGAAAACCCCTTAAACGTCGGTATCGACTCGGCGATACTCATGAACCCCAAAACATGGGAGGCAAGCGGTCACTTGGGAGGATTTTCCGACCCGTTGATGGACTGCAAGGGCTGCAAAACACGTTACCGTGCCGACAATCTTATAGAAGAGTACCAAGCCAAACACGGCGTGGACGTGCCCGTTGCCGCCATGAACGACGAACAAATGAGCGCGTACATTGCGGAACATCAAATACACTGCCCCGTTTGCGGCAAGTGTGATTTTACCCCCATACGCAAATTCAACTTGATGTTCAAAACCTTTATAGGCGTAACGGAAAACAGCACTTCCACCGTCTACCTTCGCCCCGAAACGGCGCAGGGCATTTTTGTCAACTTCAAAAACGTTTGCCGCACCACTCGCAGAAAGCTGCCCTTCGGCATCGGGCAAATAGGCAAATCCTTCCGAAACGAGATCACCCCCGGCAATTTCATTTTCCGCACACGCGAATTCGAGCAAATGGAGCTGGAATTTTTCTGCAAACCGGGTACGGATTTGGAGTGGTTTGACTATTGGAAAAACTTCTGCAAAAATTGGCTGCTTGCGCTGGGCATGAAAGAGGAAAATTTGCGTCTCAGAGACCACGACAAGGAAGAACTATGCTTCTACAGCAAGGCGACGACTGACTTCGAGGTCAAATTCCCCTTCGGTTGGGGCGAACTGTGGGGCATTGCGGACAGAACGGACTACGATTTGACCCGTCACTCGGAAGTAAGCGGCGAAACGTTGGACTACACCGACCCGCTGACGGGCGAAAGGTACATTCCCTACGTTATCGAGCCGAGCTTGGGCGCGGACAGAGCGTTTTTGGCATTTCTTGTCAACGCATACGACGAGGAAGTTGTGGGAGAGGGGGACACGCGCGTGGTACTGCACCTGCACCCCGAGCTTGCGCCCTTCAAAGCGTGCGTTTTGCCGCTCTCAAAAAAGCTCGGCGAAAGTGCCACCGCACTGTACAACGACTTGCTCAAGGAATTTACCTGCGACTACGACGAGGCGGGCAGCATAGGCAAACGCTACCGCAGACAGGACGAAATCGGCACTCCGTTTTGCATAACCGTGGACTTTGACACGGAAAACGACGGCTGCGTGACGGTACGCGACCGCGACAGCATGCAACAGGAGCGCGTGCCCATCGCCCAACTAAAAGACTACCTCAAGCAACGAATTTTCATCTACTGAGCGACAAAGGAGCGTCAAGTCCATCATACCGACGAACGTTTGGACGAAAACAAAGGAGAGGGGCTGTGCAAATTTAACTTTGCACAGCCCCATTTATGCGTTTTTCCCAACCTCGTGCGCGCAGTCGAAAGAGCGCATTCTGTTTTTGCGGTGTTTTTTATCGTGCCGTTACAAGCCTCGTCGCCGACTTTATTTTTCGAATATCCTTGTTTGTTGACAGTCGGCGGTTTCTTTTTATCACGTAATGCGGCGCAAAACCTTGTTGCAAATTTTGCAAAAATCTGTTAGAATAAAACCTATGCTACAACGGGAGAACAACTATGGATATCAACCAAAAAATTTGTGAAGAATTGCAAGTTGCAAAATGGCAGGTACAAGCGGCGGTCAACCTTATCGACGACGGAAACACCATTCCGTTCATTTCTCGTTACCGCAAGGAAGCTACGGGCGAGCTGAATGACGAACAGCTACGAAAGTTGGAAGAACGGCTGACGTACTTGCGCAATCTGGAGGAAAAAAAGGCGCAGGTGCTGAAAAGTATCGAAGAACAGGGACAGCTTACGGACGAACTGCGCGCAGAAATCGAGGCTGCCGAAACGCAAGTTGCCGTGGACGACCTCTACCGCCCCTACCGTCCGAAGCGTCGCACTCGCGCCACAATTGCCAAGGAAAAGGGGTTAGAACCTCTTTCCAACATCATTTTGTTGCAAATGACGGAAGTTCCCGTGCTGCAAACAGCCTTGGAGTACGTAGACCCCGAAAAAGGCGTAAACACCCCCGAGGAAGCCGTTGACGGCGCGCTCGACATCATTGCGGAGTACTTAAGCGACAACGCAACCTACCGCACGGCGATACGCGACTTGACCTACCGCTTGGGCAAGCTCACCTCCGTTGCCAAAAAGCCCGAAGTCAAAACCGTTTACGACAACTACTACAACTACGACGAACCGATAGAAAAGATACAAGGACATCGCGTGCTTGCCGTAAACCGCGGCGAAGCGGAAAAAGTGCTTACCGTAAAGGTGGCTGCGCCCGTGGAACTCATCAACGACTACCTTGTGCGGCATGTGATAACGCGCAAAAACGTACACACCGAGGAGCTGCTGAAAAAAGCCATTGCCGACAGCTACACGCGCCTGATAGAGCCGAGCATTGCCACGGAAATACGCAACATCCTGACGGAAAAGGCGGAGGACGGAGCTATTGCCGTGTTCGGTAAAAACCTCGAACAGCTTTTGATGCAGCCACCCATTGTCGGCAAGGTCGTACTCGGCTGGGACCCCGCATTCCGCACGGGCTGCAAACTTGCCGTTGTTGACGCCACGGGCAAGGTGCTTGACACAACCGTCATCTACCCCACCGCGCCCACCACGCCGGAAAAAATTGCGCGAGCAAAGCTGACGTTGCAATCTCTTATAAAAAAGTACAACATTTCTTTGATTTCCCTCGGCAACGGCACAGCCTCTCGCGAAAGCGAACAAATAATTGTGGATTTGCTGCGCGAAACGGGCTTGCCCGTGCAGTACGTAATCGTCAACGAAGCGGGCGCAAGCGTCTACTCGGCAAGCAAACTTGCAACGGAGGAATTCCCCGAATTTGACGTCGGACAGCGCAGCGCGGCAAGCATTGCGCGCAGATTGCAGGACCCGTTGAGCGAATTGGTCAAAATCGACCCCAAATCCATCGGCGTCGGGCAGTACCAACACGATATGAACCAAAAAAAGCTGGGCGAGGCGTTGAACGGAGTTGTTGAGGACTGCGTAAATCGCGTCGGAGTGGACCTTAACACGGCAAGCGCGCCGCTGTTGCAATATATTTCCGGTATCAGCTCTGCCATTGCCAAAAACATTGTTGCCTACCGCGAAGCGCACGGGCGTTTCAAAAACCGCGAACAGCTGCTCAAGGTTGACAAGCTGGGAGCAAAAGCGTACCAGCAATGCGCGGGATTTTTGCGCATTGTCGGCGGCGACAACTTCCTCGACGCCACAAGCGTTCACCCCGAAAGCTACGAAGCCACGCTCAAACTTATGAATTTGATGCACATTGCCCCCGACAACATCGGCAACCTACAGGGACTGAGCAAAACGCAAATCAACTACGCAAAACTTTCAAAAGAGCTGAATGTGGGCGAGCTTACCCTGAAAGACATTGTGTCGGAGTTGGAAAAGCCTGCGCGCGACCCCCGTGACGAAATGCCCAAGCCCATTCTGCGTAGCGACGTACTCGAAATGAAGGACCTGAAAGAGGGAATGATTTTGAAGGGCACAGTGCGCAACGTGATAGACTTTGGCGTGTTTGTGGACATAGGCGTACATCAGGACGGGTTGGTACACATTTCTCAACTGTCCGCGACAAAATTTGTAAAACACCCGCTGGAAGTCGTAAAAGTGGGCGACATAGTAGAGGTAAAGGTGCTTTCCGTAGATCTCGACAAAAAACGAATTTCCTTAACCATGAAGCTATAAAAACAAAAAAATGCGCACCACATATTGACAAAATCGCAACATGGGGTGCGTTTTTACTTAAGCTTGTTCAAACGTTAAATGACGTTGAGCAAAAAAACGGGAGCGAAACGACCGCTCCTTTTGTTTTGCAAAATTCAATTTTCGGAAGCTTTGTCGGCGGCGTTTACGCTTTGCTCGTACTCGCGCTTTTTGCCGACATGAAAACATATTGCTTCCGTTGTGACCACAAGCACGGTGTGGAACAACGCAAACGCCACAGGAGCAATCCACAGTTCCGTCAAATCGACACCGTATTGGTAAAGCACAGGTACAACCGCCCACAATGCCGCCGTCAGCAAGTAGCCGACAATGTGCAGCACAAACATGGGTACAATCACTCCGAAATTCCTTACGTTGCCCGTTTCCTTTTTGTTGCCGATACCCACAAACAAAAACGAGGGAAATTTGACGCGAATTCGACGGAAATATCGGGGGTCAATTCTCGAAAAACGTTGCCGCAACGGCACCAACAAGCATGTGCAAACGGAAGCAAGCAGTGTTACGCAAACAACCATAGAAATCAACCAAGGTTCGTTGTTCATAGTGTCCTCTCCAACAAAATTTAACTGTATTGTACATCAAAAAGCAAAATAACACAACATTTTTGCAAAGGTTGCGTCAAATTTGCAGCAATATTATTGCTCCGAGTCCGACGGCACATCGTTTGCTTGTTCTTCGGGCAAATCTTCCTTGACGTCCACGTGAATTTCCGCAAGTTTGGCGGCGCGGAATTTTTTGTTTTCGCGCTGAACAAAGTAGGTGGGAACAAACATCAACGCAGCCACTATCGCCGCAAACAAAAACAGTTCAAAGGGGTACACGTGATTATTGACCTCGTAGCCGTCTTTAACCTGCGGAATGGGAAAGTAGCCTTTGGCGGGCGCAACGCCGAACTTCTTTATTTCAGGACCGAAGCCGTTGATGATGAGCGGGCAGAAAATGCTGGCAATTATCATAGGCAACGTGACGAAGATAATTATGCGCACGCCCTGAAAACAGCCCGCTTTTTCCGCGGGGGTGTAGTCGCGAGCGGTGGCGTTGAACAAGCCTGCGGAAAGCAACGACGCGCTTTCCACCAAAGTACCGCCCAAAATGAACAGCACGTAGGTCGCCGCGACGTTGCAATTTACAAATTTGATAAAGTACACCAACAAGCCGCCCAACGCGCCTGCCGCCGCAACAGGGTAAAAGAATTTGTCCTTGCCGAACTTGTCCATCAGCTTGCCGCCCACCACCGCCATTGCGGCAGACAGCAAAATTACCGCGGCAAGCGGCAACACAAAGTTGTCGCCAAACCCCAAGGTGTACTGCAAAATCATAATCATATACGGTTGCCACAATTGCATTGCCAAACCCGAAAGCATCATACCTATCAGGCAGATGTAAATCATCTTGTGTTTTTTGACGTTTTGAGGACGAAATCCGTACACAACTTCCGAAAGGTACTTGCCCGATTTGTCCGGCTTTAGACGAGGACTGTCTTTCAGCAAAAACAAGCCCGCAACACCGGAAAGTGCGGTCATGCCACCAAGTATGATGAAAAACCACGTCCAATGTCCGTTTGTCGTCAAGCCGTTAAAGGCGACAAAAATTATCATCAGCGCGGCAACGGGCATAATGGAAAGCACCACGTCAACAAATCCGCGGTTTGTTATGTCGGTGACGTCCGTTACCCAACTGCTGAACGCCGCGTCGTTGGAGAGGCTGCCGAACAACGTCATCACGCAATCCATCACCACAAACACCACAACAACCCACACAACATCCGACGCGGCAAAATGTTCGTCGCCGAAAAAGGCAAAGCTCGCCGTGACCAAGCCCCAAATGATGTACCCCCAAGATATAAACACCTTGCGCTTGCCCAATCTGTCGGAAAGCACTCCGCCGAAAATGGTAACAAGGGCTGCCACCACCGCGCTTGCCGCTACCGTTGCGCTTGTAGCCCAACCGTCTGTTGTTATTTGTTTTTGAATATAGGTGGAAAAGTACATGTTCTCCACCATCCAGGCAAGCTGTCCCATCAATCCGAAAATGATGATAGAAAACCAAATGCGCGTGCCCAGCTTGTTGGATTTTTTTACAATTGCTTCTGCCATGACGCTCTCCGAATGATTTTTTGTATATTATACCATATTTGCCGCCGCATTTCAATAACCGCGCCGACTTTTGCGCTGCGCAAAATGCCACAGTTTGGCGGCGTAAACGTCACTTCGCCCCCCCCCCATTCAACACTATCGAGTGAAAAGCTCCTTTGTGTCGAAACTCATATTATATAAAAAGATACCGACTTCGGGCGGGAAGTCGGTATCTTAAATGTTGTAAACTTAACCGTTGATTGCGCATGCGTTACGCAGTAGCAAGCAATCAACCGCCGCACTGTGGGCGGAAACTTACTTTGACAATGCTACTGCCACCGAGCAGGCGACGGTTGCGCCCACCATCGGGTTGTTGCCCATACCGATCAATCCCATCATTTCCACGTGCGCAGGAACGGAGCTGCTGCCCGCAAACTGAGCGTCACTGTGCATACGTCCCAACGTGTCGGTCATTCCGTAGGATGCAGGACCCGCAGCCACGTTGTCGGGATGCAAGGTACGTCCCGTACCGCCGCCGCTTGCCACGGAGAAGTACTTTCTGCCGTTTTCATGACACCACTTTTTGTAAGTGCCCGCAACAGGATGTTGGAAACGCGTGGGGTTGGTGGAGTTGCCCGTGATGGAAACGTCCACTTTTTCGTAACGCATGATGGCGACGCCTTCGTTTACGTCGTCCGCGCCGTAGCAACGAACCTTTGAACGCTCGCCGTCGGAGAAGGGGACTTCGCGAACTATCGTCAATTCGCCCGTGTAGTAATCGTACTTGGTTTGAACGTAAGTAAAGCCGTTGATACGAGAAATGATATATGCGGCGTCCTTGCCCAAGCCGTTCAAAATTACGCGAAGAGGCTTTTTGCGCGCTTTGTTGGCGTTACGCGCAATACCGATTGCGCCCTCGGCGGCTGCGAACGATTCGTGACCGGCAAGGAATGCAAAGCAGTCCGTTTCTTCACGAAGCAGCATTGCCCCCAAATTGCCGTGTCCGAGACCTACCTTACGTTGATCCGCCACGCTGCCGGGGATACAAAACGCTTGCAATCCCAAACCGATACTTTCCGACACTTCCGCGGCGTTTTTGAAGCCTTTTTTGTAAGCGATGGCGCAGCCGAGAGTGTACGCCCAAACTGCGTTTTCAAAAGCGATAGGCTGTACGCCCTTGACGATTTCTTCCACGTTTACGCCGTGAGAAAGGCACAAATCGCGCGCTTCTTCGAGACTTTTAAGTCCGTACTTTTGGAGTTCGGAGTTGATTTTGTCTATTCTTCTTTCATAACCTTCAAATCTTACTGCCATAGTTGTTTTCCTCCTTACTCGTTACGCGGAACAATGTATTTGGCGGCGTTTTCAAAACGACCGTAGTTTTTCTTTGCCTTTTGAAGAGCTTCGTTGGCGTCCATTCCCTCGGAAATGTGCTTCATCAGCACGCCGAGATTGACGTACTCGTAGCCGATTATCTCGCCGTTTTCGTCAAGCGCAAGACGAGTGACATAGCCCTCTGCCATTTCCAGATAGCGAGGACCTTTGGCGGATGTGGAATACATTGTGCCCACCTGACTGCGAAGCCCTTTGCCGAGATCTTCCAATCCCGCGCCGATGGGCAGTCCGTCGTCGGAAAATGCCGATTGCGTACGTCCGTATACGATCTGCAAAAACAGCTCGCGCATTGCAACGTTGATCGCGTCGCAAACAAGGTCGGTGTTCAACGCTTCGAGAATGGTCTTGCCCGGCAAAATTTCCGCAGCCATAGCGGCGGAATGGGTCATGCCAGAGCATCCGATTGTTTCCACCAACGCTTCCTGAATGACGCCGTCCTTGACGTTAAGGGTCAGCTTGCAAGTGCCTTGTTGAGGCGCGCAGCAACCGCAGCCGTGCGTCAGACCGCTGATTTGATTGATTTGCGTTGCGGCTACCCACTTGCCCTCCTCGGGAATGGGAGCAGGACCGTGATTGCAGCCTTTCTTTACGCATTGCATCAATTCTACTTCGTGTGAATATTGCATAGAGAATGTCCTCCGATAAAAAATTTCATATAAAAAAAGTATATCACACTCTACTTTATTAGGCAAGATTTTACAAAAAAAATAAACAGTATAGGTTTGTTTTATGTCAGAAATAAATTTTACTAATCTGCCGTCACAATTACGGGCATGCCCACATTGCAAATTGCCGCCGTCGGGCGCAAACGCCTCAATTCCAATCCAATTGGCAAAGCGAATTGCCGTCGGGCGATTTGAGCGTTGCGCCCTGCTCATCCAACGTCATATAGCACGGCACGCCGTCACGAGCGCGCGCAAGCGATCCGACGTTGAGCGCGTATATGCCCCTAAAACACCGCAGCTGCCCCACGTGAGTATGCCCGTATATCAGCGCGTCGCCCTCTTTGAGAAAGGGCGGGACGCGCATTGCGTTGTACCTGTCGCCGTGCGTGAAAAACAACGTTCTGCCAAAGTGATACATCAGCGCGTTGTCCTCCATTTCCGTTTTCAACACGCTTGCCGCCGTTGCGAAGTCGTTGTTGCCCTTTACAAGGTACAACACGCCCTCTAAACTTTCAACCATGTTTGCCACGTCGCCCACGTTTGACCAACCGAACAAATCTCCGCAAATTACCGTTTTGTTCGGCTTTTCTCTTTGGGAAATCGCCACTGCGTCCGACAGAGCAGCCAAGCTGCCGTGAAAATCGGCAAAAACAAGTATCTTCATAACTCGATGTGTTCGATGCCCTCTTTGTCACTGCGCTTGTACACCACAAATCTGTTGCCGATACACAAAACCGGTTCGCAGCCGAGCAAATTGCAAACTTCCTCGCACATAACGCGCGCGGGGATTTCGCAGCTTTTCAGCGCGGCAACCTTGACCAATTCTCTGTGGAGAAGCGCGACTTCTATTTCCTTGACGATGTTTTCCGTCAGCTCCTCTTTTCCGACGGTGACGATAGGCTTCAGGGTGTTGGCAAGAGATTTCAATTTGCTTCTTTGTTTGGTAGTAATCATTTTTCGCTCCTTTGTGACGTTTTGGCGGCAATCAATCCACAAACTCGAATTCGATGTCGCCCACGATAACGGTGCTGCCGTCGGTTGCGCCGTTTTTACGCAAGGCGGCGATGACGCCCCTGTCGCGCAAAACCTTTTGAAAGTAAGCAAAGCTGTCGTAGTCGTCCAGATTTACCTTGCGACTGAGCATTTCCACCAATCCGCCCGTCACCTCGTAAACGTCCTCGCCGAGTACGTCAACGGCAAAGTCGTCGCCAAGCTCCTTTTGCAATTTTACGGGGGTGTAGACCATCGGTTCAAGAGGGGGCAACGTTTTCAAAATGTCCGCAATCGCAGCAATAAGCTCGTCCACACCCTCGTGTATAAGCGTCGTTGTGGGAATGATTTGATACTTTTTCGCGTACTTTGCACGGAAACGCTCAAGATTTGCTTGGGCATTGGGCATGTCCATTTTGTTGGCGACCACAATCATAGGCAAGCTTTCGAGTTGCTTGTCGTAGCTGTAAATTTCGTTGTTTATCAGCTCAAAATCGCTGATGGGGTCGCGATTTTCGTACCCTGAAATGTCCAAAACGTGTACCAACAGCCGCGTTCTTTCGATGTGCCGCAAAAAGCTGTGCCCAAGTCCAGCGCCCTCGCTTGCACCCTCAATCAGCCCGGGTATGTCCGCCATTACAAAAGTTTGATCGTGGTAGCTGACAACGCCGAGGTTGGGGCTGAGCGTGGTAAAATGGTAGTTGGCAATTTTCGGCTTGGCGTCGGAAACAACGGACAAAAGCGTGCTTTTGCCAACGTTGGGAAATCCCACCAAACCCACGTCCGCAATGGTTTTAAGCTCCAACGTGACCTCGTACTCCTGCGTTTTGACACCGTGTTCCGCAAAAGAAGGAGACTGACGGCGGGAAGTTTTGAAGTGCCAATTGCCTCTGCCGCCCTTGCCGCCCTGCAAGATAACTTCGCGCTGTCCGTCCTCGAACATGTCGGCAACAATGTCTCCGTCGGCGTTTTTTACCACCGTTCCGACGGGAACTTTGACGATCACGTCGCTGCCCTGCTTGCCGAACGAACGCTGTCTGCCGCCGTTTTCGCCGTCTCCCGCGCGAAAATGCTTTTGATAGTGGAAAGCGTTAAGCGTGTTCTCCGAGGTGGTCGCGACAAAAATCACGTCGCCGCCCTTGCCGCCGTCGCCGCCGTCCGGACCGCCGTTGTTGACGTACTTTTCGGTGTGTAAACTTGCGGACCCGTTGCCGCCGTTACCGGATTTTATAAAAATTTTTACTTTGTCGATAAACATGATTTTTACCCGATTTTTTCAAATTTGCTTTGCGCCGTTTTTGCGCAGGAAAGCGCGTCCGCAACGGCTTGGGCGACCGTTTTGCCGCCGACCGCGTCGCCGCCGATATATACGTCAGACAACAGCTTGCCGTCCGACGTTACCTGCCGCAACAACGTTTTGTCAAACGAGCTGCCCAACGCGGAAACAACCGCGTCGAAGGTAAGCACGCAAAGCTTGTCCGTCAAAACAAGCTTGTCCCGCCCTTCGCTCAAGGTCCCGGCAAGCGTAAGTTGAATTTTACCGTCCCTCTTCGACAGCTCGGTCGGAGCAACGTTGAAAACAAAACGCACGCCTTCCGACTCGGCAGAAGCGATTTCTTTGGCAAAAGCGGGCATATCTTGTTTTGTGCGACGGTACACAACGGTGACGTCCGCACCCGCTTTTTTGGCAAGTCGCGCGCAGTCCATAGCGGTGTTGCCGCCGCCTACGATTGCGATTGTTTTGCCCTTCAAAGAGGGATTTTTTTGCCAAAATTCGCCGCCCATGTCAAGAAAAACAGAATATGGGGTGGCAAAACATTCGCCGTCCACGTTCATTTTGCGCTCGACATTTGCGCCCGTTGCGACAAACACAACGTCGTAGCTGTCGGCAAGCTGCCGCAAAACGTCACTGTTTACCGCCTGTTTGACAAACCTGAATTTGCCCTCGATTTGCTGCTCTATGCGCGTTACGGCTTGCTGCGGAAGTCGAAACTCGGGAATAAGCCTCAAAGTTGACAGCGGTCTGTTCGGTTCGTAAATGGTGACGTCCGCGCCCTGCTCGTACATTTTTACCGCAAACGTCAACCCGGCAACGCCCGCGCCCACGACCGCAACGGATTTTTTTTCTGCGCGCGTGTCCAAACGCAAAACAGCGTAGGGATTTTTTGCAAAAACTTCCCTTTCCACCATTCCCATACGAACAGCCGCGCCGCGTTTGTTCAGAACGCAATTGCCCTGACAATTTTGCTCGTGCGGACACACGTAGCCGCAGATCTCCCCGAAAGGATGTCTGAAAAGGCGCACCGCTTCCTCTTGCCTGCCCTGCTTTACAAGCTGCAAAAATTGCGGCACGTCATTTCCTATCGGACAAGCAGCTGCGCACTGCGATTTGGGACAATGCAAGCAGCGACTGCTTTCTTCAATATAATTGTTGGCTGTATCAGACATTTTTTTCATTGTAGTACTTGCAAAACTCTCGCACGGAGCAGCTGCCGCAAAGGGGTTTTTGCGCCTTGCAAACATACCTGCCGTGCAGCAAAATGTAGTGATGACTGTCCGCCCATTGCTCGCGCGGTATTGCTTCCATAAGCTGTTTTTCCGTGTCGAGAACGTTGTTTGCTTGCGCAATGCCCAAACGGTTGGAAACGCGAAAAACGTGCGTATCTACGGCTATCGCCTGTCCGCCGAAGCCGACCGCATACACCACGTTCGCCGTTTTGCGCCCCACTCCCGAAAGGGTCTGCAAATCGTTGAGATTGTCGGGAATACTTCCGCCGAACCGTTCCACCACGTCCTGCGCCATCTGCTTGAGATGAGCCGCCTTGTTGTGGTAAAATCCGCAAGAGCGAATCAACTCCTCAATTCGTTCAATGGGCATCTCCGCAAGCGCGCCCACTGTGGGAGCTTCCGCAAACAGCGCGGGCGTAACAAGATTTACGCGCTTGTCGGTGCATTGCGCGGACAATATAACCGCCACAATCAGCTCATAAGGCGAGTTGAAGTGCAATTCGCTTTTGGCATTGGGAAAATCTTTTGAAAGTCTTTCTAAAATTGCTTTGGTGTCTGCCATGTTTTTCTTGCTGAAAGGGAAAGGGTACAACAATACCGCTTACGTCGGCGCGTCGTTTTTTTTGACAAACGCGCAAATATCTACGAATATCATTATACCCTATTTGTCGTAAATTTTCAAGAGTTTGCGCTCTATTCACAAGCGTGTGAGCGTTCCGCCCGAGTAGCTGTTGCGAAACAGGAAAAACCCCACAAAACTTTCGCCGACAAGCGCGTCGCGTACCCGAGGAAAATCGGCGCGCGCAATTTTAACGGACAGACCGCAGCCTACGCCCGCAGCGCGAGGCGTGGAAACAAGCGCGCAAGTCACCCCGTTGTTTTGCAAAAAATTGTAAGCGCGTATCGTCATGTTACGCGAACGGTACACAGCCAAAACATATTCCATAGCTTTCTCCTTATGTAAAAACGTGGTCGGCAACATAGCTGTGGCATACGGCAAAAATATTCCCATAGAATATATTACTGACAAAATTCAAAAAAGTGTGTGGAGAAAACCATGATTTACCTTGACAATGCCGCCACAACCAATTACAAACCGCCCGAAGTGCTGAACGCCGTGATGGAATGTCTTACAAAGTACCCCTTTAATCCCAATCGCAGCGGCAACAAGCTGGCTTTGCAATTGCAACAAAGACTGTACGAAACGCGGCGCAAGCTGCATCTGATGCTGAACAACGACAGCGAATTGCATGTTGCCTTCACCTCGGGTTGCACTGCCGCTCTCAACTTGGCTATACTCGGAACGGCTCAACGCGGACACATCGTAATCACGTCCACGGAACACAACTCCGTTCTGCGACCCGTGATGCAGCTCAAAAAGAAGGGCTACGTCGAAGTCTCCGTTGCTCAGCCGAACGCAAACGGAGAGGTAACGCCCGAGGAAGTGGAAAGGCTTTTACGTCCCGACACCTACCTTGTGTGCGCGTCACATGCAAGCAACGTTACGGGCACGGCGCAAAATGTGGCGGAAATCGGGCGCGTAACGCGCCGACGCAACGTAAAATTGCTTGTGGACTGCGCTCAAAGCATGGGCTACATACCGTTGGATATGGAAAAGTGCAATGTAGACATGGTAGCCATAGCCGCTCACAAGGGCTTGCACGCCATGCAGGGGGCTGGAGCGTTGATATTCAACAAAAGATCCATTCCGCGCCCTATAACCTTTGGGGGAACGGGAACGGAAAGCCACCTGTACTTTCAGCCCTCAACCGTGCCCGACGCGTTGGAAAGCGGCACGCTGCCCTGCCCCGCCATAATGGCTATGAACGCGGGATTGGATTGGTGGCTTGCCAATTGGAAGCATAACCGCGAGGTCGTTACGGAAATGCAAAGCACCATTCTCGACGGTCTCAAAAAAATTCACGGCGTAACGCTCTACTCCCGAAACAACAAAAGCGGAATTGTCGCTTTCAACGTGGGAAAGCGCGACAGCACGGAAATTGCCGATTTGCTTTCCGAACGGTTCGACATTGCGGTTCGCGGCGGCTTGCAGTGCGCACCGCTAATGCACAAGTACCTCGGCACTTCGGAGCAAGGCGCAGTAAGGGCTTCCGTAAGCTGCATAACGGAAAAAGAGGAATGCTACTCCCTGCTGAACGCGGTAGAACAGCTTGCCAAAACAAGTATCTGAACAGGCGTCTGAACAAGCAACCTTAAACAAGGTTGCTTTTTTTGACGTGTTGGGTTATAATAACTGACGGTAGCAGGGCTTGTCGTAATTTTCCGCATGCGAGTACGCTTGCGACAATTCGGCGAACACATAAAGCGCGAAAAATCTGCCGCTCGGAGCAACAATGTCATATACAATCTATCTCAAAAAGGGAAAGCAACACCGCATAATCAACGGACGTCCGTGGGTCTACGCCAACGAGACGGCGCGCATTGTCGGCAAAGACAAAAACGGCGCGCTGGCAAAGGTATGCACCTTTGACGGCGACTACGTGGGAAGCGGCTTTATCAACCACGCTTCCAAAATTCTTGTACGCATACTGATACGCGACGGTCGCGAGGACGCGGACAACGTGATAGCCGAGCGCATACATCTTGCCAACCAACGCCGAAAGGAACTCGGCTACGACAACTGTTACCGCGCGATATTTGCCGAAGCGGACGGTCTGCCCGGACTTGTTGCGGACAAGTACGGCGATTACCTGTCGGTGCAAATTTTGTCGTTGGGCATGTACCTGCGCAAAAAAATCATTGTGGACGCGCTTGTAAAGGAATTTGCGCCCAAGGGAATTTACGAACGCTCGGACGTGTCCGTTCGCACAAAGGAAGGCTTGCCCGAGGAAACGGGCGTGCTGTACGGCGAAGTGCCCGATTGGATTCCCGTTACGGAAAACGGTTTGAAAATGGTCGTCAACGTGCGGAACGGACAAAAAACGGGTTACTTCCTCGACCAAAAGGAAAACAGACTTGCGTTGCGCCGCTACGCCAAGGGCGAGGTGCTGGATTGCTTTTGCAACAGCGGCGGATTTGCACTGAACGCGGCAATGAAGGCAGCTCGCGTTACCGCCGTGGACGCGTCGGAGCTTGCGCTGCAAAACGTGCGTTTGAACGCCGAGCTAAACGGATTTACCAACATCGAAACGGTGTGCGCGGACGTGTTCGAGCTGTTGCGCGCCTACCGCAAAGAAGCGCGAACGTTCGATTGCATTGTGCTTGATCCGCCCGCATTTGCCAAGACGGCAAACGAAACGCAAGACGCTTTGCGCGGCTACACGGACATAAACTCTTTGGCTCTGAAGCTTGTCAAAAGCGGCGGTTATCTTATCAGCTGCAGCTGTTCTCACTTTGTTTCGCAGCCTGCGTTTGAAAAAATGCTTGCGGAAGCGGCTTTGCGCAGCGGAAAGCAGGTCCAATGCCTCGAGGTGCGCTCGCAATCGCCCGACCACCCCACCTTGTTTGCGGCTGACGAAACGCACTACCTCAAATGCTTTGTGCTGAGAGTGTGCAACTGAAAGAACGAATTGTAGAACTACACACAAAAAAAAGCACCGAAAGTTCCGGTGCTTTTTTGAATGTTGATTTTTATTCTTCGGTATGGTCGTTGTTGTCGTCGGAATTTGCGTCCTGACCGTTTGCGTTGCTTGCATTGTAACGAGCGTCAGACGTTGCTTGCTTGGGTTTGATGCAAAGAAGAACAACAATTCCCACTGCGGACAAGCCTGCGATCACGTAAAGCACAATCTTCCATGCGGCAACACGCGCGTTGGTTTGGGCTTGCTCGGGCGCATAAGTCACCCTCAACAACATTTCGGGATGATACTCAAGTTCGTCGCCCGCTTTTGCAACGCCACGGTTGTGGTAAGTATCTTCTACCGTGTAAACGATTTTGTAAACAGCCTCGTCCCTTACGTCTTCGGCAAGCGGAGTGATTACGCCGCTTGTGGAAATGTTGTTTTCGTAGCCTTTGGTAACCTTGTCAGAGCTTTTGCTGCTGTCGAAAATCAACAGCCAACCGTCCTCGGCTTCCTTGACATCCTTGCCGACGTTTTTGTAAACAAGGTACGTCACTGTGGTGCTTGAGCAATCGGTGATGTCGAGAGAGGTTGAAACAGAATAGTTTGTGCCGACGACAAGTCCGTCACGCACTTTGTTTTCCTGAGTTGTCGAAAGCTTGATTACCGGAGCGGTGTTGTCTTTGGTCCAATAAGCAAGTCTGCATTTTGCTCTTTCGTCCTCGATCTCTTGGTCGGAGTACGTTCCGGCGTCAATCATTTCCTGCGCCTTGTCGTAGGTGGTTGCAAGAAGGTCCTCTTCCTTGAAGCTGTACCCCGAGACGCTGCCTTTTTCGCCGTCAACAACGCCGAAACGGAAGAACCATGTGCCGTAGCTGGTAAGGCTCAACGTGCCCGTAACCTGACAGCGACTCCAATCCTCGATGTCCTCGTTTTCCGAACCGCTGGGGCTGATATAGAACAGATAGATGTAGTCGTCGTGAACAACCGCTTTCTCCGCTTCCTCTTCTGTTTCCTTCCAAACTGCGGAAACGGTGATGTTGTGCGCAGGCATTGCGATATCGGCTCCTGCGGCAAACACGCCGACAAGGTGTACCGGCAGCTCCGGAGTTTCCTCTCCCTCTACGGGCGTGTAAGAAATCTCCCAACCCGCAAAGTAAGCGCGAGGCTTTTTCTCCGTTTGCGGCTCGGAGTCGCCGCCGTCGGACGAATCACCTTCTACGGGAACATCGTCCTCTATCACTATGGGCGCAGAGTGCAATTTGAAATGCTGAGTTTCCTTGTAAGAATCATCGGAAACAGTGGTATTCGTGTACTTGTTATCTTCCTCAACGGGATTTTTCAAGTCGTAGGTAACGGTATACTCGGTTTCCTTTCCTTCAAGATCCGCTTTGGGCTGATATCTGTAGTTTATGCCGGGGAAAATGTCGTGTACCTTTTGCGCATCCTCCCACCACTTGTTTGCAAACATAAACTCACGGTTCATTTCAAGATAGAAGTCGTCGCCGCGTTGTTCGCCGTCCTCGTTACCCTTGTACTTCAAAACATGGTTTTGGTAAGCTTCCAAATCGAAGCTTACCCTACTTGTTTCGGAGCCGCCCGTAGACGGGTCGGGTTCTTCGGCAAACGCCACTGCGGTCACTGTAAACAAGCTGACAAGCAGTGCGATCACTATCAAAATACTAAAATATTTCTTCATTGTTCCTCCGAAGGGTCTCAAGACCCAACTTTTCGTGCGCGACAAAAAACGTGCGTCTTTTACCGCATATAGTGTTATTTTACATTTATTCCAAAATATTGTCAACTACTTGTAAATATAAAATAAACAAATTGTGCAAAAACACAATTTTCCGACGTTGCATAGTATGAAAATGAGGCAATGCCTTTTTTACGCAAGAACGGCAAAGGAGCAACGTTTGAGGGTTTTTACGGTTGCGGTGACGGCGATAGTCGTGTCGCTGGATAGCTTTATGGCGGGGTTCAGCCTTTCGCTAAACAAGCGTGCCGATTGCACGTTGCCGTCGGCGGTTGCGCTGATAACGCTGCTGTTGTGTTTGCTCACTTCCTTTGCGGGAATGGCTCTGCAGTACATCGACGAACAATTCGTCGATTACTTTGGCGGAGCGTTGTTGTTTTTGCTTGCCGCGTTTGCGCTGTTCAAAAAGGAAGAAGTGCGCAACAACCTTGCCTCGGTAAGCGTGGGAGAAAGCCTCGTTATAGGCGTCGCGGTGGGTATGGACGCCGCAATTGCCAACCTTTCCTTTGTCGGAGAGGGCTTGGAGTGGGTGACGCCCATAGTTTTTGCCGTGACCCACTACCTGACGGTAACGCTTGGGCAGGTGTTGGCAAAAAAAGTGCGGCTTGCGCACACAAACATTGTGTCTGCCGTGCTGCTTGCCACACTTGCCATTACAAAATTGTTTTGAAAAGCGCAAAGCCCGATGTGATCAAATTGCCCTGCGTTTTGCGAACGAACAAAAACCGTTTTCAAACAAACGAGCCTTTACTTCAATCCAAACCGTCGCTCGTTGTGGGATTGACAAAGAGCGGGACGCCGTCGCTGTCGCCGTCGTCGCTGTCGGAAAACTGCTCCACGTACTTGGCGATATCGAAACGTCCCCAAGGCTCTGTTTGGGGCGGGTAAGAGACAAAGACCATGTGTTCCTTGGAAACGGGGTGGTCAAACTCCAGCCTGTACGCCCACAAAGCCAAATTGCAACCGCGCTGCACGTCGCCGCCGTAACGAACGTCTCCGAAAACGGGACAGTTGATGGCGGAAAACTGCACGCGTATCTGATGACTGCGCCCCGTGCCCAGCTGCACCTTGACAAGCGTCAATTTGTCGCGCTTTTCCAACGTCTCGTAGCTAAGCTCCGCGCGTTTTGCGTCATGGTCTCCAAACGTTGCGACATAGACGTTGTTGGTCAAGGCGTTCTTTTTGAGGTAGTTTACCAAAGTGCCCTTGTGTTCGCGAGGCGCGCCGACCACCGTTGTAAGATACTGCTTGGTCATTTCGCCCTCCGCTATCTGACGGGAAAGCCTCTCCGCCGCCTTGCTGTTTTTTGCAAACACCATCACGCCTCCCGTAGGACGATCCAATCTGTGAACAAGCCCCAAGTACACGTTGCCGGGCTTGGAGTACTTTTCTTTCAGGTACTGCTTGAGCAACGTCAGCAGGTCGAGGTCTCCGCTTTGATCCGCTTGGCTGGGAATGTTTTGCGGCTTGACCACCACAAGCACGCTGTTGTCCTCGTGCAAAATCGCCACGTCGTCCATTGTAAAGGTTCTACTCATGTTTTTCTCCTTTGGTCCACAAGCCGCTTGCGCCGCAAGGAAGCACCGTTCCTTCGTCCGTGGGCAGCCCCACCTCGTAGGACGTCACCTCGCCGCGCGGAAAGCTAAGCTTGAGCAAATTGCTCAACACTGCCGGTTGAAGTCCCGTTGTGTAGCTGTTGAGCAGCACAAACAACGGGTCGTCGGAAAGCACCTCGGCGCACAAACGCAAAAAGTCGTGTATGTCCCGCTCGAGCTTCCACTCCTCGCCGCTTGCGCCGCGACCGAAGCTGGGCGGATCTAACACAATTGCGTCATAGCGGTTGCCGCGACGTATTTCTCGCTTGACAAACTTGCGACAATCGTCCACGATGTAGCGCACGGGCTTGTCGGAAAGCCCCGAAAGGGCAACGTTGTCCTTTGCCATTTCCACCATGTTTTTGGCGGCGTCCACGTGACAAACGCTTGCTCCCGCCGAAAGACACGCCACCGTTGCGCCGCCCGTGTAAGCAAAAAGGTTAAGCACGCTTATCGGTCGGTTTGCGCGCTCAATCAAATCTGTCATGGTTGCCCAATTTGCCGCCTGTTCGGGAAACAACCCCGTATGCTTAAAGTTCATCGGGCGCACGCGGAATTTGAGATTTTTCCACCCCACCACCCAATTTTCGGGCAATTTGCGTTCGAACTCCCAATGTCCCCCGCCACTCGAGGAACGAATGTAGCGCGCGTCCGCTTTGCATAATTCGAGAAGGGGACGCTCGGCGTGCCAAATGACCTGCGGATCGGGGCGCAGCAACACCACGTCCTTCCACCGCTCCAATTTTTCGCCGTCTCCCGTGGCAATTATTCTGTAATCCTTCCAATCGTTGTTGATTTTCATTTTGCTTTGGTGAGATGCAGAGTAAATTTTTCGCCGTTGACGTCCCACTCCTTGGAGTAAGAACCGCTTTTAGCCGGCAAAACGCTGTCCGCAAGACAGCCGTTGGCAATTTCCGCGGCGTTGTCGGCAAACACCTTTGCAAGGTGAGCGTCCGCCTCGTAGCCCACGTTGATGTGGTCGGTCACGACAAAATCACATTCCTTGCGCATGGTTTGAATTTTGCTCACGATCTCCCGCACAGTACCCTCTTCTATAAGCTCCGGCGTGAGAGTGACGTCCAACGCAACCGTGTCGCCGTGGTCGGACACCACCGAGTAGCCTTCCTTGTTTTTGGAGGAAATGAGCAAATCGCTTTCCTCCACTTCCACCTTGTCCGTTCCCAAATCGAGAACATACTTGCCGCCGTTTTTTACGCATTCCACAATTTCGCGCGCTTTTGAACCGATGTTTGCAAGCGTTTCGCGAATTTTGCCCAGCAGCTTTCCGTACTTGGGTCCAAGGGTTTTTAGCTGCGGTTTTATTTCGTAGTCGGCAAAACGGTCGGCGGAATCCACCGTCACAAGCTCCTTTACGTTCAGCTCGTTTTTGATGATTTCCGACATTTCTTCGTCTATCTTGCTGTTTGTTGCAACGTACATTCTGGAAAGGGGCTGACGGTTTTTGACGTTGGCGGCATTGCGCGCGCTACGTCCCGACACCACCAAATCCAACACCTTTTCCATTGTTTGGTTGAGATGTTTGTTTATGCGTTTTTCGTCCGCCACGGGGAAGTCGCACAAATGCACGCTGCGCGGAGCGTCCTCAAAACAATTGGCGGTTATGTTTTGGTAAATGCTTTCCGTAACAAAGGGGACAAAGGGCGCGGCAACCTTTACCAACGCGTCCAGCACGGTGTACAGCGTCATATAAGCCGCTTCCTTGTCCGAGGTCCATTCGCTGCCCCAATATCTTTCGCGGCTGCGGCGAACGTACCAATTGGAAAGCATGTCGGTAAAGCGTTCTATAGCGCGGGCGGATTCGGTAATTTCGTATTTATTTAACCCCATGTCCACCGTTTTGACAAGTTGATTGACTTCGGAGAGTATCCACTTGTCCATCAGAGTAAGCTTGCACTTGCGCAAATCGTACTTGCTCGGGTCAAAGTCGTCTATGTCGGCGTAGAGTACGTAAAAGGCGTAAGTGTTCCACAACGTGCCCAAAAATTTACGCTGCATTTCGCTGACCGCTTCGTCGTAGTAGCGGCTGGGCAGCCACGGAGAGGACGCCGTGTAGAAGTACCACCTTACCGCGTCTGCGCCCTGCTTGTTGAAGCTGTCCCACGGGTCCACCACGTTGCCCTTGTGCTTTGACATCTTTACGCCGTGTTCGTCCCCCACCAAGCCCAACACAATGCAGTTTTTGAAGGGAGCTTTGCCGAACAGCAACGTAGAAACGGCAATCAGCACGTAAAACCAACCGCGAGTTTGATCCACCGCCTCGCTGATAAAGTCGGCAGGAAAGTTTTGCTCGAAAAGCTCTTTGTTTTCAAAGGGGTAATGGAACTGCGCATAAGGCATCGAACCGCTGTCAAACCAGCAGTCGATCACTTCCGGCGTGCGAACAAACTCGCCGCCGCAGTCGCACTTCCAAGTGCATTTGTCTATAAAGGGACGGTGAAGCTCTATGTCTTGGCTGCAACCGCATTTTTCCGCCAACTCGCGGCGACTGCCCACAACGTGTACCTTGCCGCATTTGTTGCAGATCCACACGGGAAGCGGCGTTCCCCAATATCTGTCGCGGGAAATGCCCCAATCGATGACGTTTTCGAGGAAGTTGCCCATACGTCCGCTGCCGATTGTGGGCGGAATCCAATTGATCGTGTTGTTGACGCGTATCAATTCGTCGCGTATGGCGGTGGTCTTGACGAACCAAGACTTGCGCGCATAGTAGATGAGCGGAGTGTCGCAACGCCAACAATGCGGGTAGCTGTGTTCGAACATCAGCTCTGCCTGAAGCAAACCGCGCGATTTGAGATCCCTCAAAATCAGCTTGTCCGCATCCTTGCAGAACACGCCCGTCAGCTCTCCGCAGCCCTCGACAAACCTGCCGTCCTCGCCCACAAGCTGCACCAAAGGCAAGCCGTAGCGACGACCTACGTTGGCGTCGTCCTCGCCGAATGCGGGCGCAATGTGCACTATGCCCGTGCCGTCGGTAAGCGTGACGTAGCTGTCGTTGGTAACGTAGTAACAGTCATGACCCGCAACGTCGGCGTAGCCGAACAGCGGCTTGTAGTGAACGCGTTCGTAGCTGCTTCCCTTGCGACAATCCACCACCGTGTAAGAGCCCTCCTCAAAGTGCTTGGAAACAAGCTCTTTGGCAAGAATGTAACGCGCGCCGTCCTTTTCCACGGTTACGTAGTCGAAATCGGCGTTCATGCACAGCGCAACGTTGCTCGGCAACGTCCACGGGGTAGTCGTCCAAGCAAGAAAGTAGGTGTTCGGCTCGTCAACAAGCTCAAAGCGCGCAACGGCGGATTTTTCCTTGACGTCCTTGTAGCCCTGCGCCACTTCGTGAGAGCTGAGCGCAGTGCCGCAACGCGGACAGTAGGGTACAATTTTGAAGCCCTTGTACAGCAGTCCCTTGTCGTAGATGGTTTTGAGCGCCCACCACTCCGACTCGATATAGTCGTTGTCGTAGGTGACGTAAGGGTGTTCCATGTCCGCCCAATATGCCACGCGCTCGGAAAGAGCTTCCCACTCGCCCTTGTACTTCCACACGGATTCCTTGCATTTGGCAACGAAGGGCTCGATACCGTAGGCTTCTATCTGCTTTTTGCCGTCGATACCCAACTGCTTTTCCACTTCCAATTCTACGGGCAAGCCGTGAGTGTCCCAGCCCGCCTTGCGCAGCACCTTTTTACCCTTCATCACCTGATAACGCGGGATCAAATCCTTGATTGAACGCGTCAAAACGTGCCCGATGTGCGGCTTGCCGTTGGCTGTGGGCGGACCGTCGTAAAAGGTAAAATTGCCCTCGCCCTTTGCGGCGGTTTGCTCGAAAATTTTGTTTTCCTTCCAAAATTCGAGAATTTTCAACTCTCTGTCGACAAAGTTCAGCGAACTGTCGACCTTGGTATACTTGGACATGTAAGTTCTCCTTGTAAATTTTTTCCGAAATTCAACAAAAAAGCGGCGCGTCAGAAAAACACGTCGCTTGACTTGTCACCATTTCCAACAGGTACGTCTGCACAGATGATCATACGTGCAGGTTATACCGTGCGCCGAGATAACGGAACGCTGCCGTACTTGCCTACTTGTTTTTCGGCAAGTCTACTTGCGAGGTGATAGCTTTCGGAGCAATGAGACGCGCCTTTCAGCAAACGGTGCGCTCTCTGTGCGCATTGACTTCCGCAGTCTTGTCCTCGCTCGGACGTATTTGATATTTGTTTACTCTATTCTATCAAATTTTTTACCGCATTGCAAGCAAATTTACCAATTAAAAAATTACTTCGCGGGCGCGCTGCTTGGTTTCCTCCGACGCGGAGAACGGAATACGGGTCGTATAACCTGCGCGTGCGGCGACAATCATCTTGGTGGGCCATGCAAAAATGTCGCGATTCCACTGATTTACCGTGTCGTTGTACAGCTCGCGAGCCGCCGTAATTTCCTTTTGCAGGTAGGCGTTTTGGTTCATTGCCTGCTGAATGTCCTCGTGCGCTTTTAGCTCGGGGTAGCGTTCCAACGCAACGTTGAGCTGCGCGTGCAGGTTGTCAATTTGGCTGTTTACGGCGCTGCGTTCCTCCTCGCCGATGTGTCCGCTACGCAAAGCGGCAATCTGCGTAAAGGTGGATTTGTCAAGCTCAATGGAGCGTTCCAAAATTTTTGCGGTGTTCTGTAGCACCACCACGCGCTGTTCAAGGTAGTTGTCTATCTGCGAGGCGTCGTGTTGCAGCTTTTGTTGCAGCTGTTGCAGGTAGTTTTTCGCCTTTATTTTCAAAAACAGAAACACAATGCCGGGGATGATACCCAACACCCACAGCACAATTTCAAAAATCGTGCTGCCCACGCCCACCTTGACGGGGAGCTGTTTTTGAATGACGTTTACGTCTTTGCCTTCGGGATTTACCGGACCGGTCAATTCGTCAAGTTCGTTTGCCATTTTTTTGTCTCCTTTTATGTTTTGTTGAAATTACATGCAAAAACACGGTTTTTGATGTCGGTTTTTGCAAAATTACCGTTGTTGTTACAAAATTTTTGCCTTGATACCCGCAACGAATATGGACGCGTCGCCGCACTCGGCGTTGAACTGCTCGCGCGTGATGGGCAGCGATTGCATTTCCACGTCCGTTTCCTGCTCCAATGGAACAAAAAGCGTCCAAGGCACGGGCACGTCGTAGGTTCTGCCGTTACTGCACCACACGGGCACGTAGTCCACCTGCGGAATTGCCTGAAAGCTGTGGGCGGTCACATGCGCCACGGTGGAATTTTCTCCCACGGTTGTCGAAGCCTTCAAAATGATGTCCGTAGCCGTTTCGGGGTGCGCAAACAACTTGCTGTCAAAATTGTTTGCCACTGCTTCCGCTTCCCAATCGCCTATGTTGCTCGGCTTTTCGCAAACGCCGAATTTTTCCGCAGGCGCGTCTTGGGTGTAGAGCGGAACGGAAAACAGCGGCGCAAAGTCGAAGTACACGGAGCTGAAGTACTCGCAGTTGAATTTTACAAAATTTTCTCGCGCTTTTGCCAAATCGTAACCCACAAACGTCATGGGGTTGGCGTCCACCGCAAGGCGCGAGCTGTGCGCGGAGCTTATCACATTGACGGGTCCCGACTTTGTAAAGTAAAAATCGTCGCCGTAGGGCAAACTTCTGAGCAGCTTTACCGTGTTTTGTTGAGCAAGGGGCGTAAACATCAACCGAAATTGCAATTCGTTGTCGCGATCGTCCGCGCCGAACAGCACCTCGAACTCGCTGTTTGCAAGCTTGTTGTACGTTCCACCATTGGAAACAGCCTCGCGCGCCTTTTTTTCCAACGCCTTTTCGCCCTTTTTGACAATGGATTCTATCTTTTTGTCGTCGGCGTTCGGCGGGACGGTCGGCTTGCGCGAAAAGTGCAATTCCGTCGCCGCGTCACAGCCGTAAAACAGGTAGGTTACGGGAGAATATACGGGCATGGGCTTTACCACCGTTGCGGTGAGCGTTTCGGAATGAGTTACCGTGTGCGAACCGTTGGAGTCGTGGACGGTCTCCGTCCAACTGACCGTGCGAAAGCCCGTGTACGTGTGCGCTTCTATGCTTTGGCGCAAAAACCTTGCAAACAAAAAGGGTCTGCCGTTGCTGTTGCCGCTTTTTACCCACAACGCCGAGCTGTCCTCGTCGTAAGCGGCAAGGGCGCAGCGTTGGTGAAAATAGTTGAGCTTGTCCTCGTCGAAGTACTTGTCAAAGCATATCTGCGGTACGGTTTTGTATATCAGCCCGTCGGGAATGTTCCAATCGTACTTGGCGTTTAGCGGTTGCATCTGCTTCCAAGCGCGCTGCTCCACTTCGGCAACGTTGGCTTTGTGCTTGTTTACAAGCTCGTCGGCAAGCCTTACGCGCTTGTTAAGCACCACGCAAACAACGACGATCAACGCCACCGCAACGGCAACGCACACGCCCAAAACAACAAGCCCCACCCACCGAAGCGGATCGCCCCACAGCACAATGCAGGTAACAATGCCGGCAACAAAAAGCAACACGGCAAGCACAATCAAAAAAGCGCGCAAGCCCTTTTGCTTTTGCAGAGTTCGGTTGGCATTGTTAAGCTTGGCGACCTCCTTGTTCCGCTCCGCCATAAGCAATGCGTTTTCTTCCGACGACACGCCGGAAGCGCGGACCAGCTCGTCAAAGTACTGCTCGCAAAGCTCCTTGTGCTTGTCGCGAAATTCGTTAAAATAGGCATTGACAGGCTCCAAAATGGACTCGTTCACAATTGTCTCCTTTGTCCGCGCTTTGGGCGCGGCTTTTGCCCTTCATCGTATTTTACCACCATTGCTTTGGCTTGTCAATAATTGTCGATTGAGGGGCGTCAAGTCAATCAAATCGCCTCGCGTTTGGTCGGTGGCTCTAATGGCTTGCCATAGAGCCAAAAAAAACGCCGCAAAAGCGACGTGAAAACTACTGTTTTTTGTTAAGTTTGCGTTGGTTGCCTTGCTCGTCCACAACATACACGTTGTCGAGGGTGGCTTCGGTCGCGCGCCGCCACTCCGCAATGTACTCGCGACGAAGGCGAAATTGCTCGGCTTTTTCCTCCTCCGTCAGCCCATCCGCCGTTTTGGACTTGCGCGCAAGTTCGTTTATTCTGTCGATTTTGCTCTGTTCCATAAGTGCCGCCTTTTTAGCAAATTATACCACCGCGCCGCCCGATAGTCAACAAAAAGGGAAGGGCGTATTAGTTTAGCCTGTAATATTTTGTCGCCCGTCCTGTGCCTTCGCGCCGAAGCTCCTGCATTTCCACGAGTTTGCGAAGCGCGCCCTCTATGGAGCTGACGGAAAGCGACGGACAAAGCTCCATAATGTCCTGTTTGCCAAACCTTCCTATCTTCTGTTTTGTTGCTCTCCTCACCATTTCCAAGGCCGAAATTTTCGCTTGCACCAATTCAAACCTGTCCTCAAAGTCTTTGTATGCGGAAAGAATTGTGCCGAGCAGATATTTGATGAAGGGCGTCGCGTCGTCCGCACCCTCGTGCCAACCCACTTGGCTCGCTTGCAAAGCGCGGTAGTACAAATCTTTAGTTTGGGCTATTTTGGTTTCCAGCGAGATGTACTTTCCCACATAAAACCCGCTTTGATACAGCAAAAGCGTGGTGAGAAGCCGACTCATTCGTCCGTTGCCGTCATTGAAGGGGTGGATGCAAAGGAAGTCGTGAATGAACACGGGAATGGCGACAAGCGGTTCTACTTGGTGATTGCCGATTGCTCTGTTATATTCTTCGCAGATACGATTGAGAGCTTCGGGCGTTTCTAACGGAGCAAGGGGCGTAAACAACGTTTCCGTATGCCCGTCCGGAAAAGTTGCGGCAATATAGTTCTGAACGCTCTTTGTCCGTCCCGCATACGGATTGTTCATGCCGTACATTACTTTGTGAAGCTGCAAAATATAATTTTGCGTGATGGGAATGACGTCAAAATTTTCGTGAATAATCTTTAACGCATCCCGATACCCCGCAATTTCTTCTTCGTCACGATTTTTGGGCGTCGTCTTTTCAAGCGCAAGCTGCTTGAGTCTGGTGCTTGTTGTCACAATGCCCTCGATAGCGTTGGAAGCTTCGGTACTCTGTATTTTTGCGATTTCGACCAGCTTGTTGAGTTTTTCGGGCTGTTGTTTCAAGTACAATTCCTGTTTTCCCGCCTCTTTATAGATAGCTGCAACATAACCCAACACGTCGCCATCCCACTTTTGGTCCTTGATTGCAGAGTAATTAAAATTGCGCATTTGCCCCCACCTCGTTGTGTTTTCCCTTATATCTTAGACAATTTTAAGGGAAAAGTCAA
>CANRHN010000005.1 GCA_947630425.1 uncultured Clostridia bacterium
CGCCAAGGGGTAATATACGAAGTATATTAAACTTCTCAAAATACCGTATTCGGTTGGATAAACCTCATCTCGACCACAACGCAGGCGACGCCCTTTGGGTCGCAACGAAAAGGACACATTTGCTTGTGCCCTTTTTTCGTCGCTTCTTTGGGGCGTGTCTGCTGGGGTCTACGTGACTGGACAGTCCGAATTATGTAGCGTTCCGCTTCGCTACACTCACTCCGTTGCGCGGAGACGAGTCCGTCACTTCGACTCTTCTTCGCAAGCAACTGACTCCCTTTTGGTTCGTCCGCCCACGGGCAAGTGACTGGACAGTTCGAAATAATGTAGCACTCCGCAATGTTGCACATTGCTCCGTTTACTCCCACTGCGTGGGAGACGAGTCCGTCACTTCGATCGGTAAGAATAATACGAGCCCTAAAACAATAAGGCACGTATTATTTTTGTAAAGACTGTTACCCACAAATGGGAGTTTGATGTTACAGATTTATAAGGAAATTTCGCCATTTAAACAAATGATTTTTGTCGCCGGAACTCCGTTATTCCACCCTTCCCCCTTTGAAACGTCGTTCCACTGAGACATTGTACCATCGAATATGATTTCGACCAAGTGATCGCAATTGCTGAAAGCATTTTCTCCTATAGATGTTACGCTATTTGGGATGGTAATGCTTGTCAGTGATGCGCAATCATAAAAAGCATAATTACCTACTGCTGTTACTGTATCTGGGATTGTAACACTTGTTATACTTTCACAATTATAAAATGCATAATCTTTTATTTCCGTAACAGTATCAGGGATTACAAGCTCTGTTACTAGGTTATCATTTATATATAAATTTTTTGCGTAGTACAGTGGATTAGCTAACTTATTTTTAAAATCAATCTTGCACCAGTCGCCTATTGTTCCCGAGTAGTTTACTTTTAATAGATTATTGCATTCATAAAATGCATTTTGGCCTATCGATGTCACGCTATTTGGAATTGTAACGCTTGTTATACTTTTACAATTGTAGAATGCGTAATCTTTTATTTCCGTAACAGTATCAGGAATTACAAGTTCTGTTACAAGGTTATCATTTAGATATAAATTTTTTGCGCAAATTAGCGGATTAGCAACCCTATTTTCAAAATCAATCTTGCACCAGTCGCCTATTGTCCCCAGGTAGTTTACTTTTAGCAGGTTGCTACACGCCTGGAACGTATTAGAACCTATTTTTGTTACGCTGTTTGGAATTGTTATGTTTGTTAGCATCGTGCAATAAGAGAAGGCATCACCTCCTATCGACGTTACACCGTTGGGAATCGAAATGCTTTCCAGAGCCGAGCAAGCCGCGAAGGCCCAATCGCCTATTGATTTAATGCTATTTGGCAGTGTTATATTTGTTAATTTTTCACAAGAAACAAATGTATCTATGCCTATATTTGCTATATCACTTGGTATAGTTATATCAGTTAGTGAACTTTCCGAAAATGCAGCCGAAGAAATATTTAGCACACTGTCAGGAATATCGATACTTTCAATTGAATTATAGAGAAAAGCATTGTGCCCAATTTTTGTCACGCTGTCGGGTATGGTTATATTTTTTAGCGACCGGTTCATAGAAAACGCATATGGAGCTATCGTTTTTACAGTAGATGGAATTTGATAATTAACATCGGTTTTTCCTTCCGGATATGCTATCAATTTTGTGCAATCTTTGTTAAACAACACCCCGTCTTTAGCTGTGTAGTTTGCATTTTGTGGGGAAACGGAAATTGTTGATATAATGCTCGTATACTTACCCAGTGCTTCGTCCATGTCGATAACGCCACTTCCAATTGTTAGGTTTTGAGTACTTGAAA
Organism: uncultured Clostridia bacterium; assembly: GCA_947630425.1. Classification (GTDB taxonomy): domain Bacteria; phylum Bacillota; class Clostridia; order Christensenellales; family CAG-314; genus Fimimonas. The sequence goes on from CANRHN010000005.1 coordinate 1,846, forward strand.
AACTGTCTGGGAAAATATTGTCACCTATATATTGCACATTATCAGGTATGATTACATCACCCTCACTACTATACAATGCTTTTGACGCAATTACTTTTGTATTGGCGTGTATAGTTATAGATAAATTCAAGAAACGACGGGTATATAATACTAAATATGGGTTTGAAGAATTGCCGAGATATTCTCCACCGTTCCAAATTTTTGCTGCGCCATTTTTATACAAACTGCTTATATTACCTGGAGACTGAACGCATGTAATGCCATTGGGAATGGAAATATTGGTTGCGCTGCCCAGACTTTCAAGACTCGCAATAATACACTTCGTATCATTATGTACTGTAAAACTTGTTACCTTATTATTAGTAATATCTTTTAATATATAATACGGATTGTTGTTATTGCCGAAATAAACACCATTGTTATATTCTGTATATCTAAGATTATTACAACCATCCAATATGTCTGTTCCGACATAAATAATTGTATTTGGAATGTTTAAGTTTGTTAAATTTTCACATTGATAAAATGCCTTGTCTCCGATACGTTTTATACCATCTTGCAATGTTATTTCAGTAAGATTTTTGCAAGCATAAAATGCCCCGTATGAAATATTGTTTTGCGTAATTACGATTTTTCTCAAAGATTTCGGAATGTAGTAAGTTGTTTTCCGAATAGAAGCTCGCTCATAGTAGCAACCCTGCGTTGTTGGTTCACCACCCGCAAATTCGTCTCGCCCGAAAACATAACCGAGTACTCCGACTTCACCTCCTATATCTGCCGTGCCGCCAACAAAAGGCATTGTCATACAATACAGTTTGGAACATCCGCTGAATGCTGCATAACCAATTGTCTCGATATTGTCAGGCACGAAAACACTTGTGAGATTGTCACAATTTATAAATGCGGAAGCACTTATTCTGATTACAGGCAACTCGTTGTGCTTTTCCGGTATAACTAAGTCCGTATCGCTTGCGGTACCTATTGCGGTAATACAATATCCGATTATTTCATCATTTTTTGTGACTGCGGCATATTTCATGCCTGCCGAATATTCGTTAATCGTCGTATTGCATGATTGGCAAGAATTGTGATCCCAAAAATGCTCTTGTGGCTCGTCCTGTTGGCGACATTTTTGACAAGTTCGTATATGCAAGTCATCATTGAAAAATTCCCAATCGCCCCAAGTGTGTGCCGCCTTTATAGTTTCGGTTTTTTTGTCGTGGCAATTCGTACACTCGAATGTGCGTACTCCGTCCTGTAAACAATCGCTTGGCACAGTAACAGTACCCGAATCCCAAGCGTGGCCTTTTGCAGGGATGACGATGTTCAACAATTCGTTATTCCCATTTTGGTCGGAAAAGTATTTTTCGCAACTTGTACAATACCAATAAGCGACATTGCCGTCGGTTGTACAATCGGCGTCCTTCTGCGGAGTAAAAGTCATCTCGTGTTTGTGTCTCTCTCCATTTTGATTGTTACCGCATGCGCAAACACCGTTTGTATCGTAATCGTGAGTACCCAAGTTGATATCAGGCGCATCACAGCCGATTACCCCACAATGTTGTTTGTGTGTTCCATCGCCATTATCTACCCATTGATAATTATGGATGTGCGTTGGCGAATTGTCTGCACAGGCGGCAAGTCCACATGCACAACATAAAACAAAAACAAGTGCCAAAAGAGTGATAATTGTTTGTTTATTCATAGTTTACCTCCATAAACTAAAATTTAAAGAAACAAAAAAGTGCCGTCTCTACCGAAACGGCACTTGTAGATGTGCGTCCCGATAGTTACCACACTACTATTTTTCCAAAAACTTGCGCTATGGAAATGACACACCGATCTACCAAGAGATAGTGCGCAAATTTTTGGAAATATAAAAATAGCAATGTGGTAATGTAATTTTACAACAACCGTTGTGAGATGTCAACATTGCTAAAAGTAAAATCATTTACAGATATATTCATTCAACAACATAACAGACGTTGATTTGCGCCTTATATATGCTTGTAAAAAAGCATTTTGCGCAAACCGCTTGCACAAAGCGTTGGCAGGTGCTATACTATGGGCGTAATAAAAATTTTTTACAAAAAGGAGAAAGTATGAAAAAGTTTTTTGGCGAATTCAAAAAATTTATCACCCGCGGCAACGTGGTTGATATGGCCGTCGGCGTCATTATCGGCGGCGCGTTCACGGCAATCGTCACCGCGCTTACCAATCAAATTTTGATGCCTCTTATCAATTGGTTCTTGGCGTTTGTAACCGGAGGCGAGGGCATGGGCGAGGTTGTCACCATGCTGAAACCCGTCACCGACGAGAGCGGCATGCTGGATATGACGCAATCCATCTACATCGATTGGGGCGCATTTATCACCGCTATCATCAATTTTATTCTTATCGCATTGGTGCTGTTCTGCATTGTCAAACTTATCAACAACGTTCGTGAAAACGCCGACAAGAGAAAGAACAAGTACGCTCCCCTCACCAAGGAAGAGGTCAAGGCGCTTCGCGCACAAGGCAAATCAAGAGACGAAATTGTTGCAATTGCCGCCAACAAAAAAGCCGAGCAGGAAGAAGCCGACCGCAAAGCGGCAGAGGAAGCCGCTGCCAACGCTCCCAAAACCGAGCAGCAGCTTCTCAGCGAAATTGTCGAACTGCTCCAACAAAAGAAATAGCCGACAAATTTGTGCAAAAAAACACGGGACGACCGCAACTGCGGACGTCCCGTTTGTTTTGTGTAAAAACGTCATTTCGCCAATCGGTAGATGGCTTCGAGGTAAAGTTGCGCCATGGCGCGCAGGTTTTTCAGCATAATCAGCTCGTTTGGCATGTGAATTGTTTGTTCTTCGTGCGGGAAAAGCGGTCCGAACGCCACACAGTTGGGCAAACAACGGCTGTAAGTTCCGCCGCCTATGGCAAGCGGCTGCAGGTTGGTGTGCATTTGCGAGTTGTACACGTCCATCAACGTTGTCACAAGGTTGCTGTCGGAGGGGACGTGTAACGGTTCGCTGACGTGCCGCTCGACAATGGCAAATTGTTTGGGAGTGTTTGCGCGAAGCAGCTCGTAAATCTGCTTGCAGTTGTAGGTTACGGGAAAACGTATATCTATGGTCGCGGTGAGCGTTCCGTCGTCGGACGTGCGCAAAACGCCGAGGTTGCAGGTCAGGCTTCCGCTTTCCTTGTCGCAAAGGGCAATTCCCCATTTTTTGCCGGTGGTGTCGCGCACGCTGTGTTCCAAAAATCTCAAGGTTTCGTTGTCGCGGTAAATGTCGTCCAACAATTCTATCAAAACGTGGGTTGCGTTTACCCCCTCGTCGGGAGTGCTGCCGTGCGCGGCTTTTCCCGTTGCGGTGTAAATATAGCCGTCGGAAGTTTTTTCGCAAGCAACTTTGGGGGATTTGAGCGTGAGCGGTTCGACGGTAGTCACCGTACAAAGAGAAGGCACAACGTTTGCGCGATCACCTGCGGTAATTTTGACGCCATGGGGTAGCTTTCCGCACACAACATCAAATTGGTAAATACCTTTTTCGCGGTTGATAACGGGGAAGTCTCCGTCCGGCGAAAAGGCAACCGTGGGGTAGGGCATTTGGGAAAAATAGTGTTCCACGCACTGCATGCCGCTTTCCTCGTCGCAGCCGAAAATGAGGCGAACCGTTTTGGACGGCACAAACCCCGCCTCTTTCAACGCCTTTGTTGCGTACAGACAGGCAATCATAGGTCCTTTGTCATCCATTGCGCCCCTGCCGAACAGCTTGCCGTCGTGTATTTCCGCAGAGTAGGGCGGGTAACGCCATTCTTCTTGCTTGGCGGGAACAACGTCCAGGTGTCCCAATATGCCCAAAACCTCTTTGCCCGTTCCCGCAAAGTCGGCGTGTCCCGCGTAGCCGTCGCAGTCGTAGGTGGCAAACCCAAAGGATTTTGCCCAATTCAAAACATAGTCAAGGCACTGTTTTACGTTTGTGCCGAAGGGCGCGTTGGGGGCGGGATCGGATTTTTCCGTGTTGAAGCGTATCACATTTTGCAGCGAGCAAACAAGCTCGTCAAACTGTTCATCGAGTATTTTTTTTGCGTTTTCCATTGTGTTCTCCGTTTTTGTGACATTTTTGTTTCTTATATTATACACAAATTTACAATAATGTGCTATCATATAAAGTACTTGCGAAAAAAAATTATCGGTAAATCAGGAAAGAGAAATGGCAAAGGAAAACGAAGGACATCGTTCGCGACTTCGCGAAAGAATGATGAAGGAGGGCTTGTCGGCATTTCAGGACCACGAAGTGTTGGAGTTGTTACTGTTTCAGTATCTTCCGCGCAAGGATACCAACAAGCTTGCGCACGTGCTGCTGGAAAAATTCGGCTCGTTTGCAGGAGTGCTGGACGCCTCTCCCGAACAGCTGATGATGGTGACGGGCGTAAGCGAAGTGACCGCGTGCAACCTTGCAATGCTGAAAGAGGTTTGGCTGCGCTACAAAAGGAGCGACGCCGAAAGAATTTCGCTGAACGGAATTGCGTCCATTGTGTCCTACGCCAAAGCCCTTGTTGCCGAAAGCTACAGCGAAAGGCTTGTCGCGGTGTACGTTGATAACGCCGCGAAGTATCTTTTTAGAGATGTTTTTACTTCCGACAGCAAGCAGCGCGTGGTAATTGACATCAAGCAAATCGTAAGTTCGGCAATGCGCACAGGCGCGGCGGGCGTGATACTTTTTCACTGTCACATCAAGGGCGCGTGCGTGCCCAGCGACGAAGATTTTCACTTTACGGAAAAACTGACATTTGCGCTTGCAAGCATAAACATCGTGCTGTTGGAACACATCATTTTTAACGACAGAAACGACTACTACAGCTTTTTCCTGCACGGCGACATCGAAAGAATACAAAACAATTACAAAAAGTTAAATTAACAAAGAGGTTATCATGACACAGCTTCGCACAAGATTTGCGCCCAGCCCCACCGGTTACTTGCACATCGGGGGCTTGCGCACGGCACTTTACTCCTATCTGTATGCCAAAAAAAACAACGGAAAGTTTATTTTGCGCATAGAGGACACCGATCAGGGCAGATACGTAGAGGGCGCGGTGGAAATCATTTACAAAACGCTGCACGAAACGGGCTTGGACTATGACGAAGGACCGGACGTGGGCGGCGATTACGGACCGTACATTCAAAGTCAGCGCGCAAACGAGTACATGAAGTACGCGCTCCAATTGGTGGAAAGCGGTCACGCATACTACTGTTTTTGCAGCGAGGAGCGTTTGCAAACGTTGCCTTCCGTCAACGGCGCGCGTCGTTACGACAAGCATTGCCTGCACCTTTCAAAAGAAGAAGTGGCAGAGCGGCTTGCTCGCGGCGAAAAGTACGTAATTCGTCAAAACATGCCCACAACGGGCAGCACCACCTACCACGACGCGGTGTACGGCGACATCACCATTGAAAACAGCGAGTTGGAGGATCAGATCCTCATCAAATCCGACGGCATGCCCACCTACAACTTTGCCAACGTCATAGACGACCACCTGATGGGCATCAATTGCGTAATGCGCGGTATCGAGTATCTGAGCAGCACGCCCAAGTACAATCTTTTGTACGACGCTTTCGGTTGGGAACGCCCGATGTACATTCACATGCCGCCCATAATGAAAGACGCACAGCACAAGCTTTCCAAGCGCAACGGCGACGCAAGCTACGAGGATTTGATAAAAAAGGGCTTTTTGAAGGACGCCATCATCAACTACATTGCGTTGCTTGGTTGGTCGCCCAAGGACGACAGCGAAAAGATGAGCTTTGAGGAGCTGAAAAACAAATTCGACATCGGCGGCATAAACAAAAGCCCGTCCATTTTCGACCCAATCAAGCTGGCTTGGCTCAATTCGCAGTACATCAAGGAGATGACTCCCGAGGCGTTTGCCGACTATGCCACCCCGTGGATCGAGGGGTGCTATCTGAAAAATTTCGACAAAACGCTTGTTTGCAAGCTCATTCAAAGCCGCGTGGAAACATTTGCGGAAATTGAGGACAAGCTTCGCTTTTTGGTGGAGTTTCCGCCCTTTGACAGCGGTCTTTACGACAATCAAAAGCAAAAGACCAACGCCGACACGGCGCGCGAGGTGCTACCCGCGGTAAAAGAGAAATTTTCTCAAGTGGAAGCATGGGACAACGAACACCTCTACGCCGCATTGGTGGAGCTTGCCGCGCAGCTCGGCGTAAAAAACGGCAAAGTGTTGTGGCCCGCGCGCATAGCGTTGACGGGACTTGCCGCAACTCCGGGCGGAGCAAGCGAAATTGCGGAGCTGCTGGGAAAACAGGAAACGTTGCGCCGTTTGCAACAATCGATAGAGCAATTGGCGTAAAACCGCCGAATTTTCGTCCGTTATTGACGGAAAAATCAACTTGTGCTAAAATAAAAATCGTTTGTACAAGCGTTACAGACATTTGTTTTGGGAGGAAACAACGATGAGCGTTCTTATTTGTGACGCTGACGGCGAGCTGTGGTACACTCGCGCTGAGCAGTTGGGGTTGTATTCAATTGCAATGCCCTACAGCTACGGCGGAGAGGTTTACTACTACGATTTGGGCAAAAACACCGATTTCGACAAGTTTTTCAGGGCGGTTCGTAGCGGCGAAGTACCCAAGACAATGGCGTTGAACCCCGACGAATACGTAAAAATTCTCGAACCTTATTTTCAAAACGGCGACGACGTGTTGTATGTCAGCTTTTCTCACGCCATGAGCGGAACTTTCGATCATCTTGACGTTGCGCTTCAAGAATTGTACAAAAAGTACCCCGAGCGCAAATGCACCGTGTTCGACACAAAATCTATTTGTTTGGGCGCGGGTATACAAATGGAGTATGCCGCCGAGCTGAAAAACGCAGGGGCAAGCGATGAAGAAATCATAGAAAAACTGACCGCGTTCCGCGATCGCGTTGCCATCTACTTTGTCGTGGACGATCTGATGCACCTCAAGCGCGGCGGCAGACTTTCCGGCATTGCCGCCTTTGCGGGAACGCTTTTGAACCTAAAACCGATGCTGACCATTGACGAACACGGTAGTCTAAAGGTTTTTGAAAAGATAACAGGCAAGCGCAAGGCGTTGCACAGGTTGGCAGACCACGTTATCGAGGAATTGACAGGCACCGAGTTCAGCGTGTACGTGGTGGACGCTGATTGTCCCGAAGAGGGCGAAGCGCTTGCCAAAATGATAACCGACGCCCGTCCCGACGCAAAAATAGTTCGGCAGAGAGTCGGTCCCGTCATCGGTTCGCACTGCGGTCCGGGCACTATCGGCGTGATATTCGTCGCCGACAAACGCCCCATTCCGCTTGCCCCCGACCACACGTGCGGCGGTTGATTGCTTGCTACTGCGTAACGCATGCGCAATCAACGGTTAAGTTTACAACATTTAAGAGGCTGTCGCAAGTTTACAAAATTTACTTGCAGCAGCCTTTACTTTTGAGTGTTTTGGAAAATTGGCAGGGTTTTGCACTGTTTTCGGAGTGTTTTGAAAAAAACTAAAAAATAGTAGTGGGGTTGCCGCTTAACGCGGCAGCCCCACTTTGAAAATAATTTGCTATTTGATTTTTTTTGAGTTTATCAGCTGTCCGAACGGCTCAAATTTGCAATGGCATCGGACCCACCATTAACATCGTAGAAGTCCAGATTTTCACCGCTGATTTCCAATACCCAAGAAAGGTTATCGTGTTCCCAACTGAAGCCCGATTCGTCGGTATAGTGTAAATCTGCCACAGGTACAAAGTAATCGACATTGACACTCTTGTTATCCGTGTAGGTGACTCGAATACCATTTGCGCTGATAGTGATGCGATAGCTGTAGACATCTTCGGCAGTCCACACTCCGAGCCACTGTTCAAAGTCACATTCAGTGTCGCCACCTTCCTGCGGTTTGTTGCCCTTTACAAGGTAAATATCCAAGCCGCCACCGTACATGTTGATTTTGTCGCTTATAAGCTCCAGCGTATATTGAACATCGCCCACAGTGACGCGGAAAGTTTTGTCATCCTCAATGTACCTGAAGGTGCTTTGTTGCAAAGCTCCGTTGATGTACACTTTGACAACATCCTCGGCAATCTCCACTGCATAAACATCATCGCCCTCCGTTACACTCCAATATCCGAAGTAACTTTCGTAGGGGCAACCGTTATAGGGTCTAAGCTCTACGCTAAAGTTGAGCGAGCGGTCGTCTGTACCAAGCATAAAGTAAGAACTGTAGATATCTATTTGATAGTTGATGCCGCCTGCCGTAAAGGTGAAGATTTCGTAGCCGTAGCGATCCAGCGAGAGTTTTGCTCTTGAGGTGGGAACGTCCACACCGTCAATGCTGAATTTGATAACGTTTTGCTCTATCACAATCAGATATACTTTGTCGTCGTTATCAACGCCTCTATAGGTGCCGAGGTATTTGCTCCAATCGGCAATGGGTTCGCCTGTTTTGTTCAATGTGACGTCGATTGCGTCGTTGTCAAACATTCGGCGAGAATCCGAACCCGTGTACAAAATATGGAAGGTTTTGCCGTCCACCGTAAGCACCATGCCGCCCTCAACACCAAAGTATACAACTTTCACGGTGCAAGGTTGACCGTTTTTCCAAACGGACACAGTTTTTTCTTCAATCTTAATGGTGTAAACGCCGTCGTTATCCTCGAAATAACCTTCGTAAAGCGAGTAGTCTTCGACAAGCTTGTAGTCGGAGCTTACGAGAACGTAGCTAAGCTTGGTTTGTTTTTCGTCATTCGGGAACATCACAAATGCCAAAGCGCTGTTGTCATCTATGGGTTGCAACACGCACTCACGTCCGTTGTAGTCGAAACCGAATTGGAAGTACCACGCCTCTATATTGTAGTCGTACTGTTTGTAGAAAGTGACATTCAATACGGTCGGTTCGCCACCGTCCACGGTGAGAGTCACTTGTTCGGCAGTGATATCTACTTTGAAGCCATCGCCTTGGTAGCTGCCGATGTAATCGCTCCAATCGTCCAACTCGGTGTACTGATCGAGATAGAATATAAACATATAGTCCTCTTCGTTTTCCTTGGCAAAGTACAATGAAGAAACTTTTCCTTCCGTTTCGCCGGCGGGTTGAAGAATGTAGACCTCTCCTTTCCAAACAAACTCAAACTCGTAAAATTCGATACCTCTGTTGGAAACGAACATATTGAACATCAAGCGCGAGATTGTTTGCAGACTGTCGCCCACAGTCAACTCCACCTTGTTGTCGTCGATAACCAGCATGTACTCAGTTTCGTTGTCGTCCACGGCATAGTATGTGCCATTGAATTGCGACCAATCGGGAACAAAGTCGTTGCGGGCAAAATATACGTTGTAGGTGAACTTTTCGTCATCGTAGAAATTGAAGTAGCCTGCAATTTTACCGTACTGCATCAACCAGAACACGTCGCCGTTTTCATTTTCCAAACGGAACGCGGGCGTTGCATACTCTGCATCAAGGTACTTTATTTTGTCAAACACAAGCGTTGTTTCACCCACCGTAACGGTGATTTTGCCCTGCTCTATTTTGAGAGTATTTTTGCTATCGTCAACTTGAGTATAGTCACCGTAGAAATCGGAGTAATCCTCAACGTAACCCTCGCGTATCACTTTGAATTCGCCGTAGTCCTCGTTGTCGTCGGAGAGGAACATTTTGTCCTCGCTAATCACAAGTAATTTCCAGCCCTGTCCGTCAAACAACGTGAAGGTGATTTCAACAACAACGCCACCCGAGGTGCTTCTGTACTCGGCAATGTAAATATCCTCGGCTTTTTCCGCTGTGGATTGATCGGGCAGCTTCACTTGAATACCGTTGTCGTCAATGACAACCCTTGCGCCGCTGTTGTTTTCGCCGAGGAAAGTGCCTTTATATGGCGTCAGATCGGCAGCTACTCCATCACGGTAGAAAGTGCAATTGACGTAATCGCTGTTCAAAAACAAAACATTGTTGTTTAGGTCGATGACGGTGAAGTAATACATATCGTAATCTTCGGTGTAGATAATCAATTCTCCGTCTTCTTCGTAGTAAGTAATATCATAGGTGTCGGTCACGTTGACAAGCTCTTTGCCGTCCAACGTGATTGTGACGGATGTCGCGCCGATTTTGAGGGTGAGAACGTGTTGCTCGTAGTTCTCGTCCAACACTTTAGCCGTGTAATCGCCGACGAAGTTTTCCCATTCGCACAGTCTGAAGCGCAATTGGTGGCTGTTTCCGTCGGGATCGACAAGCGTCATCTTGTCGCCGTCCTTGCTGAGCTTGTAATCTTCGTCAGCAAACACTAAGGTGTAGCTTCCGTCGCTGTTTTTGGTGATTTTACTTGCGGAGTCGTAGCCTATTTCCACAGTATCCAAAGTCACCAATATCTCGATATCCTCGGTGTCGCTTACCCAATTGCCTAACCAATCGGTAGCAAAGTAGCCATTGACTGCATTTTGGTCTACTTTCACCTCGGTAGGCAAATCGGTAGCGTCGAATTTGCTGAACGTAAGTTCTACATGTCCCTGTTTGTAGATTTCTCCCCAAAAGGTCATTGTATAGTCAAATGATACTTTGCCTATATTTCCGTTATCGAGAGAAATTTCGATGTTTGTGGCATAGGTAGCATTTTCTTTTTGCGTATCGCCCACCGTGAAGCTTGTTGCAACGAATGTCGCAAGAACTTGCTTATATGCACCGTTAAGGTCAATGTCGCGCAACACAAAATTGCCCTTTTCGTTGACGGTGAACATTCCAAGGAATACTCCGCTCAGGTCAAACGAAGCGTATACATAATTTGTGCTATCGTATGACGCATAGCTGCCCATCTCCATTGCGCCGTCTTCATTCATTTCAAAAGACCAAACGCTTCCGTCGGGGCGAGTGACGTAACCGTTTTTGTTGTCTTGTTCGTCAAACCACAGCACGCCGTCTTTGAAAAACACGTTGTAGTCGGTTGCGCTTTCGTCAGTGCCTGATTTGTGACTGTAGTTGAGTGTAAAGCTCGATGCATTGTGAGCGTTTGCCAAAGCGTCGGCAAGAGGCTTGAGGTCTGCACTGTCGGAAGAATAGTCCTCTGTAAGGTTTTCGGGTAATTGATCCGCTTTGCCTACCGCAAGGGAAATTGTATAAACATAAATTTGATCGGTCCAAGTGCCTTGCTCTACAACCTCTTCCGACGTTACATTGATGACCAATTTGCCATCGTCAAGAAGAATTTCGAAGTCGGCCATGTCAAAAGTATAACCCGTAACGGAGCCCAGCACCTGTGCGCACTTTTCGGGATCTGCAATGTGCCATGCGCCGTTGTCGAATGTAAAATCGGCGAGCGTCAAAGCGTCGAAAGCGTTGGTATAATCGTCAAACAACAGTACATTGTTTTCCGAATCAACAAGTTGAAGCAACTCCGATTTTCCCGTAAAGATATCGTGAGCGTAAGTGCCCAAATAGCCTTCTGCTGTTTTGCCGTAAAAATATTCCAGATCTACCGTTTCGCCCGTTTGTATCCTTTGCCAAACAATGTCAAGCTCGGGATAGAAGGCTGTAAAAATTGTGGAATTTGTTGCGGGTTCTCCGTCAAGAGTAATTTTGACGCTACCGAAAAATTTCACATTGCCCTGCAAAGTATCCAACAAATCCTGCGTGAAGGGGCGGGTTGCGGAAATATTTACAGTCGTATTTTCGGATATATTGAAGATGTACCTGTTTTGTTGGTCCAACTCCTCTTCCTCGTTGTTGACGTACAATGAATCCAATTCGTAGCCTTCCTCAAAGCTAAACGTCAACGTCACACTTGTGCCCGCCGTGAAGGTGTAAACATCTTCCTCAGGGGTTGTTTCGGGGGTAATGCTGAAGGTGACCCCTTCCGTTTTGATGACCTTCAAGGTGTAGGTTTCTTCTGGCTCTGCGGATTTGAATGTGACCGTGACCGTTGTGTTGCCTGTAACTTGGAAGGTGTACTTGCCCTCATTGTTCAGCGCGGCGTCGCTGTGCCCGCTTACCGTAAAGGCGTCTACTTCGTAGTCGGTTGCGGGTGTAACTGTAACCGTTACGCTTTCGCCCTCGGTGTAAGCGTCCTTTTCCGGATTGAGCTTGACAGTGCCGTTTACGGTTTCGGTCACAGTGACAGTGTAGGTAGTGGGATTCACCACCTTTGCCTCAAACTCCACAGTAACGGTTGTGTCCGCCGTTACTTCAAACGAGTAGGTACCCCCCCCGCAGGCATTGACGCATCACTATGTCCGCTGACCGTGAAAGTTTTAACTTGAAAATCATTGTTGGGCGTCACCGTTACAGTTGCTTGTTCTCCGTTGTCGAACAGTTCGCCGTCTTTGGGTGCTTTGACAGTGACGTTTCCTTGTTGCTTGTTGTAGTTTGCAACGGTAACCTTAAAGCCCGTTTCCTGCTTGTCGCATGCACCGACAACCAACAAAACGCTTGCAAGTACCAATGCCATGCACAGCAAAGCAATGGTGAACTTTTTTGTCAGTTTCATATTTGTTCCTCCTTAAAAAATGTCTATAATCACATCGATTGGAAAAGTTTAACGGATTTTTGCTACGCGAAATCAATCAAAACGCGTCCAACGCAATGTATTATGCAATTATTTTATCATTACAAACAACTTTTAGTAAAGTAAATTACTATAAAAAAGATTATTTACAACGATTCGCTTAACAAAAAAAATTTTTCGTCGATAGGAAAATAATGACTGAGTAAGAAAGATAAGCTTCCGCAGACAATGCAAGCGTTGCGTTGATTGCATAACCATTAAAAACGAATAACTATAAAAAACAACCTGAAATTGTTGTTTTTAATGCCTTTTACGGACAGGAAAACATGCAAAATTTCGACCACAGGTCTCCAAAATTGCGGAAAAACCGTGATTTTTCCGAGTGCTTCGGTTTGCAAATTCGTCCTTACACGGCACGTTTTGGCGGTGAAAAAGCGTAAGCGGCGAAAGCTCTTACAAAACAATCAGCGAAATTGTGAAGGGAACAAGCAAATAGACGGCGAACCAAATCCAGCTTTTGGTTTTGATTGCGCGCATCACCATGTACACGGAAACAAGCCCCGACAAAAACGCCGCCACAACACCGATCACAATGCAGTACCACGGGGTGGCAATGGCAACGTGCAACGCTTCATAGCCTTCCACAGCCGCGCTTGCAAGTATCACGGGCACGGACAGCAAAAAGCTGAATTCCGCCGCGTCGCTGCCGTTCAGACCGAACAATTTCATTACGGAAATCGTGCTTCCGCTGCGCGACAATCCGGGGAAAACGGCTATGCCCTGCGTCACTCCCGTCACTATCAAGCTTGCCCAACTCGCCTGTTCCAAGCGGAAACGCGGCTTCGACAGCTTGTCGGAAAGCACAATCAAAACGATTGTCAACGCAAATCCAACGGGAAGAACGTAGCCCATTGCGCTTTCGGGAACGAAAAGTTTGACAAGCAGCGCAATCACAAACGTCGGTACGCTTGCCACAACAAGGTAAAGCAATTTTCTGCTTGCAACGGGGTGACGAATTGTCTGCCAAAGAGTGTGCCGCAACGCAATCACCACCGCAAAAAGCGTTCCGAGGTGCAGCATCACGTCAAAAAACAGTCCTGCGTTCACATCAAAGAGCTTTTCAGCCAGCATCAAATGACCGCTGCTGGAAACGGGCAAAAATTCGGTAAATCCCTGCAACAAGCCCAAAAATATACTTTGCAAAACTGTCATAAACGTTCCTTTTCTATTTACTTTTAGCAAATAGTATGTTAAAATTTTACTAATCTTATATAATGCAAAATTTGCGCACTACAAGTTTACGCAATTTTTGCAGCTTTTAGACCGAGGTAACAATGAAGCTTGGTGTTGTGGGATTGCCCAATGTGGGCAAAAGTACCCTTTTCAATGCGATTACGCAAGCGGGAGCGGAAATGGCGAACTACCCGTTTTGTACTATTGAGCCGAATGTGGGCGTGGTGGCTGTGCCAGACGAAAGATTGGACAAGCTCGCCGCGCTGTACAACAGCAAAAAAGTAACCCCTACCTATCTGCGGTTTGTGGACATTGCGGGTTTGGTCAAGGGCGCGTCCAAGGGCGAAGGCTTGGGTAACAAATTTTTGTCGCACATTCGCGAGGTGGACGCCATTGTGCATGTCGTAAGATGTTTCGAGGACAGCAACGTCACGCACGTAAGCAACAAGGTAGACCCCGTTTCCGACATACAAACGATAAATCTCGAGCTTATTTTTGCCGATATCGAAACGGTTAATTCCCGCCTCAACAAAGCGATCTCCATGCAAAAGACGGGGGAGAAAAAGTACAAAACGGAAGCGGAGCTGCTGCAACGCATTTTGGCGCACCTCGAAAGCGAAAAACCCGTGCGCACAATGGAGCTTGACGAGGAAGAGCGGCAGGCGGTAGAGGAAATGTTTTTGTTGACAAGCAAGCCCGTCATTTACGCCGCCAACATCTCCGAGGATGACATAGGCAACGCCGACAATCCTCTTGTAAAAGCGGTGGAGGCTCAAGCCGCCAAGGAAAACGCCGAAACGTTGGTGATTTGCGCCAAGGTGGAGGAGGAGCTTTCCAAGCTTGACCCCGAAGAAAAGCAAATGTTTTTGGAGGAGTACGGTATTGAGGAAAGCGGCTTGAACCGTCTTGTAAAAAAGTGTTACAAGCTGTTGCACCTTGTCAGCTTCCTTACCGCGGGCGAAAAGGAGACTCGCGCTTGGACCATTACCGAGGGCACAAAAGCGCCGCAGGCGGCGGGAAAAATTCACACCGATTTTGAAAAAGGCTTTATACGCGCCGAAATTGTTCCCTACGAAACAATGTTGGAAATGGGCGGCTACACCCAAGCAAAAGAACACGGCAAGGTGCGCAGCGAAGGCAAGGACTACGTGATGAAGGACGGAGACGTGGTTCTGTTCAGGTTTAACGTGTAACAAGGAGACTTTTTATGAGCGAAAAGGTTAAAGAAAAAAGGCAGTCCGCCTCCGGCAAGGTAAGTTTGGGCAACAAGCTGGCGTTTGCTTGCGGCGACATTTTCGGCGGCGGCAGCTTCAACATCATCAACTTTCTTTTTACTCCCTTTTTGACGTTGATTGTTGGTATACCGATGACGTATTTGGCGCCGATACTGCTGCTCACCAAGGTGTGGGACGGCATCATCGACCCCTTTATCGGCAAGATAACCGACGCCAAGCGTCCGGGCAAATTCGGCAAACGACGGTTCTTTATGCTGATTTTTGCTCCGCTTGTGTTGGTGGGATTTGTGTTGTTGTTCTTCCCATGGAATCTCATCACGACGGAAACTTGGGCAAAGTGCTTTTTGGTAGTGTTGGTATACATGCTGTATGCCACGGCGCAGAGCTTTGTTCTCATTCCTTACTACTCTCACGCAAGCGAAATGACGGACGATTTTGTAGAGCGTAACCGCACAAATGCCGTTCGGTTGGCGTTTTCCATATTGTCAAGTTTGATTTGCGTTGCCGTTCCGGGAATGATAGCTTCCCCCACAAACCCCGCGGTTTTCAAAAACAACCCGTCTTTGTCCTATATCGTAATGGCGGCGACATTCGGCGGAATATTTATGATTTCGGTGTTGATTGCGGCATTGTTCAGTCGCGAGCAAGTGGTAACGCCCGCAGTCAAAGCCAAATTCGACATCAAGGATTTTGTTCGTCCTCTCAAAATGGCGACCTATCGCCGACATCTCGGCATGCAGATGTGCGCCAGCTTCGGTATGGCGGTGATGAGCAGTTTCTTCTTTACGCTGTGCGATTTTGTGTTGAGAGCCAATTCGTACTACACGTTAAATACAACAACAGTTGCGGGCGTGTCTCGTTTTCCGATTGCAACGGTGGCGGCAGCAGCAATGTTCGTTGCGCAGATAGTGGCATTGCCCATATATCTGACGGTAATCAAAAAGAAGTCCAAACGTTTTGCCTACATCACAGGCGCTATCGTGTGGATAGTCGTTGCGGCATTTATGATATTTTTACCTGTCGAAACCTCTTCGACGATTAACGACAAATTGAAGATCGTAACTGTTGACGGCGCGCCCGATTGGTTGCTTATCGGTTTCGGACTGTTGCTGGGTTTGGGTATCGGCGGTACGGTGTTTGTGCCGCACAGCGCGTTCGGCGATGTTTGCGACGTGGGCGAACTGTACTTCGGCGAGCGCACGGAGGGCAACTTCTCCGGTCTGAACAACTTCCTTAACACCACGGCGCAGGCTGTCGGTCTTGCCATTCCGCCGCTTGTTATCGGTTTGACGGGATATGTTGAAACACAGTATCGTACCGCAAGCGAGTACGCCACATTGTTGGGTATGAGTCCCGATATGCAGGCTAAGGATCTCGGTATGGCTCTTGAAAACTTCAAAATTACCGAGGGCGGCGGAAATGTTCAATTATTGCCGCTTTCACAGCCCGAAGCGGCGCAAATAGCTATCAAATTGACGTTTATTCTTTTGCCGATAATCATCGTTGGTTTGGGAATATTCATTGCTTCCCGCTACAAACTGACCGCAAAACTGCAAGCGCGCATTGTGGAACTCAACCGTCGCGAGGACAAGGGCAGCGAAGAGTGGCAAGCGGAACGCGTCGAACTGTTGGGCGCGTTGGGCGAAAACGTGGAAAAACTCCCCGTCATCACCGCAGAAAGCGCAGAAGAGGAACGGACGCCCGACGAGCAAGGCGCGGCAGAGGACTCCGCGGCAAATCTTACCGAAACGGAGCAACAACCCGAGGCGGACGGTTCGCCGGACGAAAGCGCGGCAAGCCCGCAAGAAAAATAAACTTGTCTTTCAAAGAACGCAGTTATACAGCTGCGTTCTTTTGTGTTAAAATATTTTCCTTTTTTATCGCAACGGCACAACGGCAAAGGGTTGTTGAATTTGTCGCAATGTGGTATAATAATTTTACTATGCTAAAGATTTCGCCGCTGTTCAGCGGAAGCAAAGGAAACTGCACCCTGATCCAATCGCAGAACGTCAACATTTTGTTGGACGTCGGCTTTACCTATCGCGGAATTGTCAAGGCGCTCGAAGAGCGCGATCTGACCCCCGACGACATCGACGCAATCGTCATCACGCACGAACACACCGATCACATCGGGGCGTTGCCAATGTGGACGCGTCACACGCCCACTCCCGTTTACGCGCCCGAGCGAATTGCCGATTTGATTGCTCAAAGGGTGTACTTTTCCGACGTCAACGGCATTGTGGACGATTTTGTTTTGGGAGACGTCGCCATTGCTCATTACGAATGTTCGCACGACGCGGTGTGTTGCTTTGGGTACAAATTTACCTGCGGCAGCAGTCGCTTTGCATGCGTTACCGACACGGGACATTATACGGACGAATTGACGGATTTTTTGTGGGACTGTAACGCAATCATGTTGGAAAGCAACCACGACGAGGACATGCTGCGCCGCGGAAGCTACAGCTTTTCGCTCAAGCAACGCATTTTGTCCCCCTTTGGGCATTTGTCGAACGCTCAAGCGGCGCAAGTACTCAAGCAGCTTGCGGGGTCCTGCGTCAAAACAATTTTGTTGGCGCACTTGTCGGAAAACAACAATAACAAAGAGCTGGCTTTCAACACGGCTGTGTCCGCATGCGCGGAAAGCGGCGTTGTTGAGGGTAGAGATGTGATGATTTACGTCGTCGATCAGTACAAAAACGAGGTGTCCGTTTGCTTAGACTGAACTACGAAAAACGGGATTTGGGGTTTGTGTTCGGCGTTGCCGTCGCCATGATGGTGGTGGCAAGTCTTTTGTTGTCCCTTATTTTCGGAAATGCCGAGGACGGTTGGCGTTTTTGGCTTATGCAAGCGTTGTACACGGTGGCTATAGGCAGCTCCGTATTCGTTTATGCGGCGGTTGCTCGCGTCAACCCAATTGCGGCGGGCAAACTCAACGTCAAGCCTCCGCTTGCCCACATTGGGTGGGGCGTTTTGGCAACCGCATGTTTGATATTTGCCATGATGCCCATCAACAACATGCTGATGAACGGTATCGAGCGGCTGGGACTACCCGCGCAAGGCGTTGACATTCCCGACGGAGCGGAAAATTTGGCGGGATTGTTGATAGTCGCCGCCCTTCTACCCGCCTTTTGCGAGGAGGCGGTTTTTCGCGGTGGGGTAGCTCAAGCGGCGGCTTCATTCAAAAACAAATTTGCCGCTTTGGCTCTTTGCGGTGGATTGTTTGCCGTCTTTCACGCCAACCCCGCGCAAACAATTCATCAATTTGCGTTGGGCGCGCTGCTTTCGTTGTTGGCTTTGAGAAG
This sequence comes from uncultured Clostridia bacterium, assembly GCA_947630425.1. Lineage (GTDB taxonomy): Bacteria > Bacillota > Clostridia > Christensenellales > CAG-314 > Fimimonas. The sequence goes on from CANRHN010000005.1 coordinate 20,107, forward strand.
CGGCAGTCTGTGGACGTCCGTTTTGGTGCATTTGTTCAACAATTTGTTGGTGGTCGCCCTCAATTTTACCGTGTTGGGGCAGAGCGCGTTTTGGAGCGTAACAAGCAACACCGCCGTTGTTTTACCCATCATGTTTGCGGGACTTGTCGGCTTTGGCTTGTGCGTGTTCGGGTATATCAAAACAACTCGCAGCAATTGGAAAGCGTGTTCGGAATCGGACGCCCGCCCTTCGGGCACGTCCGCAATGGCTTTGTGCGTTTCCGTCGTCATTTGTCTTGTTTTGTGGTTTACAAGGTTGTTTTTGGGGGCGTGATGAAGTTTCGGATCGTTGCCGTTGGCAAGGTAAAAGAAGAATATTTGCGCCAAGCAATTGCGGAGTACTCCAAGCGCATTTCGCGTTTTGCCGAACTGCAAATTGTGGAAGTGGAAGAGTGTCTTAGCCGTGGCGCGCAAACGGCGGGCGAGGTGGAACGCGTAAAAGTTGCGGAAGGCAAAGCCATTCTTGCCAAGCTGGAAGGCTACGTTGTGGCAACGGATATCGACGGGGAGCTTGTTTCCAGCGAGCAATTGAGCAATCTCATTGTTCGGCAAAAGCAGCGTTACTCCACCGTGACGTTTGTTGTGGGCGGAAGCAACGGATTGTCGGACGAGGTAAAGGCAAGGGCGGACGTTCGGCTTTCTTTCGGAAAAATCACCCTGCCTCACCAACTTTTTCGCGTTGTTTTGACGGAACAGCTTTACAGGGCGTGTTGCATTGAAAACAACGCATCCTACCACAAGTAGAGCAGATACAATTGACAAAATAATTATTTGTGTTACAATAAATTCGGTGAAAAATATGGAAAGTGTACTAACATCACAAACGCTGTGGGAAGGGTACGACCCCGCGGCAGAACAACTTGATATCGACCCCATCAAACAGACGGAAAAAGGGGGCATAGTAACAAAAACCCTCTATTTTACGGGCAGAACGCTCAGTAGCGGCGCAAAAACACGTGTGTTCGGCACGGTATGCTTCAAAAAGAGCGCGGAAAACAAGCCCGCGGTGTTGGTTGTAAGCAACTACACGCGTCCCATCGAGATGGAAGTACTGTCAGACCTCGCCTCGCGCGGCTTTGTGGCAATGTCGGTGGACCTTGCCGGCAAACGCGCCAAGGGGCTGCACACAATTTACCCCGAAGAAATTCTTTACTGCAACAACGACAACGCCCTTTCGATGTTTGAAATTTCCGAAACGGCGCGCGAGACCAAGCTTTACGAGTACACGGTCAGTTGTCGCAGAGCAATCACTTACTTGCTGAACGAAGAACACGTGTCGCAGGTGTCCGTTCTCACCGAGGGTCGCGGAGTTTACGTGGGCATAATAGTCCTCGGCGTGGAAACGCGCGTAAAAAACGGCGCAATTTTGTTCGGCAATTTGTACCGCAACTTTCCCGTACTCAGCAAGGACGAAAATGTCTTGGACGCGGGCAAGGACGAATTGGAACGGCACATTGCTTACGACACGCGCCGTCAACAGTGGACGTTGGGACTTGCTCCGCAAACTTACGCCCAGCAAATAAAAGTACCCGTCTACGTGATAAATTCGGCAAACAGCCCCTTTGTTGATATTGTTCAAACAAGCAAAACAATGCTTCGCTTAAATTCCGACAGCAGGTTGTTGATTTTGCCCACGAGCATGGACTATATACCCAAACGTTACACAGACGGAGTGTTGACTTGGTTGAACGGTTACGAGCCTTCTCCGCGCGCGGAAATAAAATCCTTCCGCAACGACAGCGGCGATTACTGTATTTCCGTCAAAACGGACAAGCCGCTTTCTCAAACCTCGCTGTGGTACTGCACCGACGCGGATTCGCGCGCAAAGCATTGGACCAAAGCCACCCTTACGCAGTCGAACGACTGTTATGTTGCCAAACTTAACTTGTACGAAAAGGAGTGCAACATTGCAAGCTTTGCCACCTTCAACGGCAACGTGGCGGAATCTACCTTGGTGCTAACGGAAAGAGTTTCCGCGGTCAACGTTACCAAAGCGCTCAACATCATTTTCAGCGGAACGGGAAAACAAACGTTAGTGCCGCTTGTGGACGACGGGCGTTGGTGGAATGTGGATCTTGAGCCGCAGTTTGACAAGGGCTATCTCAACATTTTGGGCGCAAAGGGCAGAGTGCTTGCAACCTTTGCCATAAACGACAAAAGTATTCGCATAAATCAATCCTTCACCGTGGTGTTTGACGTGTGTTGCAACGTCAGGCAGCAAATCAAGCTCGTTGCCGTCACCAAATTCGGCGACGCGAACCTGCAGTACAGTCAGTACGTGCAATTGGCGGGCAACGGCAAATGGGAGCATATCACCTTTGACAAGGTAAACTTCCACCGCGAGGGGGACGGAAAACAACTTTTGGACTCCGAAAAGGTGGAAATGTTGGCGATTGTTGCCGACAATGAATTTTTGGTAAACAACATTTTCTTGGTATGACAAGTATCAACGTGGGCGACACTGTAACAACACGCAAGCCTCACGCGTGCGGCGGCAACAAATGGGTCGTGGTGCGCGTGGGAGCCGATTACAAAATCAAATGCGAACGTTGCGGACGCATAGTGATGTTGGATAGCGACAAATTTTACAAGGTAGTGCAAATTGCAAAGTAACGACGATTTTCAACAGAATACCGTAAACGAAGAAGCTAACTCCGCCGAGGAGTCGGCTTCTTGCGTAGTGAGTGAAGAAAGCCAAACCGACAGCCAAACCGACAGTCAAGCCGTGACTGCGGAAACGTCCGAAGCAACGTCCCCAACGGCGCAAAAAAGTCGGCGCAGCAAGCTTGACAAGGCGTTCGACATCGTTTTGTGGGTGTTGGTGGTTGCGCTTATCCTTTTGGTACTTGTGCGGCTGTTTGCTTTCGGAAGAATTACCATAAGCGGAAAATCCATGACCGCCGACTACTACAACAACGAGGAGCTTGCTTCCTACAATCCCGAACTCACCTATCACGACGGGGACACAGTGCGGGTCAACAAGCTTGTAAGCCCCAAACGCGGCGATGTTGTGGTGTTTTACGAACAGTCCGTCAACAAATTCAAGGCAATGTTTGTAAACACCAACAAAACCAAAAACAAAGAGAAGTACAAAAAACTCATCAAGCGAGTGGTCGCGCTCGAGGGGGACAAGCTGTGGTTAGAGCCCCACGCGGGCGGCGGTTACTTGCTCGTCATTTTGACTGCCGACGGAAAAACGCTTCACGAGGACTACTACGTAAAAAACGACGTCAAGCTCAGCATAGAGGCATTTGTGTTGCGCGAAACAGACGCTCTGAAGCTGGGCTGTCTCGAAAACGCAACCGCCGACGAGCCTTACGTTGTCAAGGAGGACTGCTTTTTTGCTCTCGGAGACAACCGTGCGGAATCCAACGACTCTCGCGGCAAGCTCGGCGACGTTCCCTTCGATCGAATCTACGGCGTGGTAAGAGAATAACTGCCAAACGGGCTGTCGCGTTAAACATTTTTTATACCAAACGATATCAAAAACGACCTGAAAAATATTGATTTCAAGTCGTTTTTTTATATAGTTATTCTTTTTTTGTCGTTTATGCGAATGACGCAACAGCCTGTTTGTTGCCGCAAATCTATTTTTTGTGGAAGGTGTTGCCTCCGTCATCTGTGGTATATGTGTTGCCGTAGCCGTCGGTGTAACTGTCCCCGTCGTAGTGCTTCACCGTTATGGTGTTGCCGTACTCATCGGTTATTTTGAATTCATCATCGGCTACATGTTCTCCGTAGTAGCCTTGCCTGAAGCCTTTTTCCAATTTTGATCCGCCCAACATAACGCCGAATGAGTAAAGTATCCAACGCACAAACGCAACAATCAAAACGACTGCAAGCAACACGAATATTATCGCTGTTGCAACGGGGAACAAAACAGTCACGACAAAAGCCGTACCCGTTTGCCACTTCTCGGGCAGGTTTACGTTCCAATACAAGTAGGCAACAATGTATGCAAGCGTTGCCACAATCAGCGTTACGGGTAAAAAGATGTTCTTGAAGAAAGCTATCACGCCGTTTGTAACTTCCGGCAGATTGGAAATCAGCACCCAACCGACGACGTCTGCGGCAACAAGCAACACAACACCCGCCACAATCAAAGCGACGTTTCCCGCTCTGCTTGTTTTGAAGGGTTTGAAAGTTGCCCAAAACAGCAAAAAGGACGGCGTAATCAATGCGTAAGCAATGCCTATGGCGCTTATCAAAACGCCGCTGTCTCCACGTGATGAGAACCAGAAGTATAAGTATAGACCGTAGCCCAGCAGTATCAAATATAACACCGCCACAGAACAGAAGAGTTCTATGCGCGTTTTTTTAGGCGCAGGCTCTTTGCGTTTTATGCGGGATTTGATTTTATCCAAAAGCGCCAATGCCTTGATGTTGTGCGTTTGTTGTTCATCTTCCTCTGTTAAAGAGTTTACCGTGCTTTCAAAGTCGTCAAGCGCCTTCTTTTGAACAGCTCCGCCCGTTACAAAGTGCGCCGTTTCGGGGTGGTCATTGTCAATGTGCAACAAGTAGGTGTTGTAACCGTCTGTAGCTTTGAGACCCACCACCATAAAGTATTCCGACTCGTATTTGTTGCACCACAAAAAGTCGTAAACCGTCTCCACGCCGTTTTCCACAACGGGTGCGTATTCTATTTCCGAGGGCGCAGCAAAGTATGCTTTGAAACTGTTGCCGTCCCGCTCGGTGACCGAGCCTTCCTCTATTATTTGTTCTGTGTTTATATCGGGGGCGTCTGTCGATTGCTCGGAAGCGCTCTCTTTGTTTTGCTCTCGCTTTGCTTTGCGTGACACGTAAAAGCACAGCAGACCAATCAAAAGCAAAAGCCCACCGTAACCAAAAGCAAAGTACTTGACAGGCGTTTCTTTGATGTTCTGTCCCAACACCGAAGTAAAGCACAAAATTCCCACGACGATCAACGCCAAGCTTATCACCCAACAAACGATTGCCGCAACCAACATTTTTACGGATTTGTTCTTTTTCATTGTTGCCTCCTTTTGCAATAAATTAAGTATTTGTTATAAAACTCTATTCATTATAACACACGGGGGGGGGGTGACTGTCAACACAAAATTGCCAATTCGCGTTTTTGAGTTTTTTGTCCGACGGGCAAATTGTGCAAAAAAGTATATTTTGCCTTGCAGTTGAGCAAAAATTTCGGTATGAAGGTATCTTTCGATCGATTTCAAAAGTTATGGCGCGGTCAGGACGACTTTCGTCTGCGGGAACTCAACTGCGGCATAACGCTCAAAGTGGCGTGTCTCGACACCATGTGCGACGACGCCAAGGTGTCGGAATTTGTGTTGCAGCCTCTTGCCTATGTCGTTGAGGCGCGTAGCATAAAGGAAGTGGAGCAAAAGTTGGCGGCGGGAACGGGTGTAAGACAGCCTCCCAATTTGTTTGCCGCCGTCGAGGATTTTACCAACGGCTACACGCTTGTTTTCGATGAAAAAAACAACTGCTTGTCCGTAGATACGCGCACGGTGGTGGGGCGCAGCATTGCAGAACCGCCCACGTCCATGGTCATGCGCGGACCGCGCGAGGGCTTTGTGGAGGACGTCAAGGTCAACGTGACGCTCATTCGCAAACGTCTCAAAACCCCCAATCTGAAAATAGTAAACCTTGCCGTGGGCAAGTACACAAACACCGCCGTTGCGGTGTGTTATATCGAGGGAATTGCAGAACAACGCATTGTGGACGACGTTGTTCAGCGGTTGCAATCCGTCAAAACGGACGGCGTGTTGGACAGCAGCTATCTTGCGCGCTATCTGGACATCAACAAAACGTTTTTGTTCCGCCGCGTGGGCAGCACGGAAAAACCCGACATTGCGGTGGGAAAAATGTTGGAAGGTCGTCTTGCCGTCATCGTGGACGGCAGCCCCATGGTGCTGACTCTCCCCTATCTTTTTGTGGAGGACATGCAGTCCCCCGGCGACTACTACGAAAACGAGACGATGACCACCTTGAGCCGCACGTTGCGCTTTATCAGCGTCATCGCTTCGGTGTTGTTGCCCGCCTTGTACGTTTGTTTGCAGGTGTACAATTATCAAATAATACCGCTGCGTTTTCTCATAACTGTTTTGAATGCCAGCGAAGCTATACCCTTCAGTCCTCTGACGGAAATGCTGCTTGTGCTTGTCGTTTTCGACATTTTGCGGGAAGCCAATTTGAGAATGCCGTCGGCAGTGGGAATTTCGTTGTCCCTTGTGGGGGCTATCGTTTTGGGGGACGCTGCGGTGCAGGCGGGACTTCTCGGCGCGCCCGCCGTAATGATAGGCGCGCTTTCGGGCATAGGATTGTTCACTTTGCCCGACAACACCCTCATTTTGTCGTTACTGCGCCTTGCCGTAACCTTTATCGGCGGAGTGATGGGCTTGCTGGGAGTGATTGTTTCCACCTTGTGGATAGTTGTTTACTTGTGTTCGATGCAGGACTACAAAACACCATTTCTTGCGCCCTTTGCGCCCGACATTCCCGAGGACAGACAGGATGCCGTTGCGCAGATTTCCGTGCCCAACATGAAAAAACGTCCAAGATCCATTCCCAATGAAAACAGAGAAAGGAGGGGCTGATGAAAAATCGCGTTAGTATAGACCAGCTTGCTTTGATGTACATTTTGTTGGTTATGGGCGGCAAATTTTTGACCCTGCCCTCCCTTTTGGCGAAAGACGTGGGACATGACAGTTGGCTTTCCGTCACATTCAGTTTTGTGTGGGACGGCATTTGTTTGTGTTTTTTGTTGTGGGCAATTCGCATGAACGGCACGGCAAAAATGGATTTGTCCGCCATTCTCGACAACAGCGTCACAAAACCCGTAAGCAAGGCGGTGTTGGCAATATTTTTTGTCATTTTTGTGCTTAGGGTAAATGTGCTGCTCAGCTCATGCTACAAGATGTTCTCCGTCACGTTCGACGTTTCCACCAATTGGATCGTCTACGTTTTGCCCGTTGCGGCGTTGTCGTTTTTTGCCGTTTCCAAAGGGTTCAACGCCATTGCTCGGACGGGACAGCTGCTGTTCGGATTGATTTTACTTTCCGTCTTGGCACTTTTTGTGTCGCCCTTTATGCAAACAGAGTGGGGCGCGCTGTTGCCGTTGGGCGAAGCGGGTTGGGGTAAAATACTGCTCACGTCCTACACGCGCAGCTTTTGGTTCAGCGATTACATCTTTATTTACTTCGTTTTAGACGGCATAAAGACAAAAAAACACGTGTTTGCTCCAATGCTCGTTTCCTTTGGAGTGGGTGCGTTTCTTTGCATTTTGCTGAACGCCGTTTTTGTTGCCTTGTTCGGCTACCTTGCGCCGAATTTTGATTTGGCAATGAGCAAAATAGGCGTGTTTTCCGCCGCAAGTACCACCAACGGGAGATGGGATTGGCTTACGCTGTCTATTTGGCTGGTAAGCGTGTTCATAAAGGTGGTCGTGTACACATTTTGCGCCTACAAATGTGTCGAAAAGCTTGTCGGGGCACACTTTGTCAAATTCAATTGGATCGCGGCGGGCATTGTCACCCTTACTTTTACATTGCCGTTGTTTGTAACGACAGATCGGCTGCTTGACACGGTTATAAAGTGGGGTATCATTCCCTTCACCTTGGTACAGTACGTTTTGCCGCTGCTGATGCCGCTTTTTACGCACATTGCCAAGCGAAGAACGGAGGTGGCGCATGAGTAACATAAAACGAATGAGTATTGTGATTTTGGTTGTGGCGGCGGTGGCGTTGATTGCCGCAAGCTTCAACGGAAGCAACGTGTTGGACAGGGCAATCATACTCGGTATCGGCGTGGACGGCGGCGAGGACGGCGGTATACTCATGACTGCGGAAGTGGTTGCCCCGGGAAACGGTACGGAGCAGGTGGGAACATTCAGCAAAACAGTTACCGTCAAAGGGGAAACGATAAACGTCGCCATTCAGAATTTGGCGGAGGTAACGGGCAAAGAGGCGTCCCTCGGACAATGCGTTGTCGTCGTTTTGGGGCAACGGTACTGCGAAGAAGTGGATTTCGGCGACTTGACGGAATACTTGATAAACCACCACAGCCTTAAAGAAAGCGCGGTTATATGCTGTTGCGAGGGAAGCGCGCAAGATTTGTTTGACAAGGGTGACGCCCTGACTCAAAGTATGTCGCTTGCCATAACGACGGCATTGCTTGACGAAGCGGAAAAGATAGCTGTCACAAACAACAGTCTGTTGGAGTTTGCTCGTAGTCAAAACGAACTGACGCGCACGGGGTTTCTCAACAGAGTCGCCTTTGTCCCCTCCGAAAACAAGGACGCTGATTTGCCTGACAAGCAGTTGGGCTACATCACCTACCGCGAGCTGTGCGTTTTTCGTGAAAACAAGTACGTTACAACGCTCAACGAACAGCAGGTCAAGGGAATGTCCCTGTTTTTGAAGGATGTTGACGGCGAAACGTTTGTGTCCTTCGAGGACGACGTTACGCGCACAGTACAGGTGACGGGCAAAAAAGTCAAACTTAAATCGGACGGCAATGGCGGCATAGAAGCCAACTTGGAATTGACCGTCCGCTTTGGCAGGACGGACAGCGAAGCGGTCAGCGGAGCTTTGACCGCCAAAAACGACAAGGAAATTCCTCAAAAAGTAATGGACGACGTGCGCGCTCAGGCACAGGCTGTTGCGGAAAAGTTTCTTGCCGCTCAAACGGAGTACAATTTTGATTTGTTGAACTTTCACGAAATATACCGTCGCAAGCAGGGCACATCTTCCGCGCTCGTCCAAAAGCCGATGAGCGAATTTCCCGTCAAGCTCACGGTTAAGGTCAAGGAAAGCTGATTGAAGGTTCGCTTTCGCAAAAAAGCCTCGAAAAGTTTTCGGGGCGTTTTTTTATGCTCTCAATTGTACGCAATGTATTTCTAAATCTTGACTGCATTTTATATTTATTGTATACTAATATGTTATGAAAGGGACGATTTTGGTAAACCCATACGACGCATATCCCGTTCAAAAACGCAAGGTTGCGCGAATGGTACAGGAGTTCGATTCGTTGGGAGTGCAAATCGAAGTTGTGGAAAACGACGGCTTTGTCGCATACATAAAAGACGGCGACGTAAAGTGCGCGTTGCAAACGGATTTTGTACTCTACTTTGACAAGGATCGAATTGCGGCGCGTTTGCTCGAAAGGGCGGGCATACGAGTATTCAACAACGCCGCCGCCACGGAAATTTGCGATGACAAAATGCTGACGCACACCGTGCTTGCAAATTTCGGTATACCCATGCCCGACACTGTTGCCGGACCGCTGTGCTACAATCCTAAAGCGGCAACGAACCTTGACGAATATGTTTGCAAGGCGGTAAAAACGCTCGGACTGCCCGTTGTGGTAAAGGAGTGTCACGGAAGTTTCGGCGAACAGGTGTGTTTGTGCGAGGAAGCAAAAACGCTTAAAGACAAGCTGGAAGAAATCAAAACGAAGCCCTATCTGTTGCAACGCTACGAGCGCGAAAGCGGCGGGCGTGACATGCGCGTCATTGTGATAGGTGGCAAGGCGGTTTGCGCGATGTTGCGAACCAACGACGCGGATTTTCGTTCCAACGCCGCACCGCAAAGCAGGTGCGAAAAGGCGGATTTGCCTCAAGAAATTGCAGCCCTTTGCGAAAAGGCGGCGCGAATTGTCGGGTTGGACTACTGCGGTGTGGACGTTTTGCTCACCGACCCGCCCAAAATTTGCGAGCTGAACAGCAACGCAATGTTTGAAAAAATGGAAACAACAACAAATTTCAATGTCGCAAGGGCTTACGCCCAACACATTGTAGAGTGCGTCAACAAACGCCGATAATTACAACTTTGCTAAAGGAGATCTTGTCATGCAACTGAAAGAGTTTTTGGATAGCAGCTACACAGCTTATCATACCACCGCAAACGCCTGTGAAATTCTCAAAGAGGAAGGCTTTGTGCAATTGACTCTCGGAGACAGTTGGCATTTGGAAAGAGGCGGCAGTTACTTTGTAACGCGCAACGGTAGCTCGGTGGTGGCGTTTTGTCTCGGGCAATCCAACGTGTTCAACATTGTAGTCAGTCACACCGACAGTCCGTCCTTCAAAATCAAAGGGGACAGGCTCATCGAAAACGAGGGGCTGTTGCGATTGAACACCGAAAAATACGGCGGCGGATTGCTGTACAGTTACTTCGACCGTCAAATGAAAGTGGCGGGCAGACTGCTTGTGGAAACGCCGAACGGCGTGGAACAACAGCTTGTTGTCAGCGATTACAACGTTGTCATTCCCAGCCTTGCCATTCATCTCAATCGCGAAGCCAACGAAAAACCCTTTTTGAAGCTGCAAAGCGACACCTTGCCGTTGTTTGCGCAGGACGAGGGCGAACTTTACGGCAGTCTCACGGACAGACGGGTGTTGGACGCGGATTTGTACGTAGTACCGGCAGCCGAGGCGTTTGAAAGCGGTTTGCACAACGAATTTTTGTGTTCGGCAAGGTTAGACAATCTTACAAGCGTTTACAGTTCGTTCTATGCTTTGGTGGGAGCAGAACCTCAGGGGCTTGCGGTGGTTGCCTGCCTTGACAACGAGGAAACAGGCAGCGGAACACGTCAGGGCGCGCCCGAATTTTTGAAACAGGTGCTTAACGGCATTGCCAACGCATTGGAGCTGACAAACACTGAGGTCGTCTATGCCGCGGAAAACGGCATGGTGCTTTCCGTTGACAACGGTCACGCCGCGCACCCCGCGCATCTGGAAAAGCACGACCCTCAATATCGTTGCAGAATGAACGGCGGAGTGATTGTAAAACATCACGTCAACTACGCGACCGACGGTTTGAGCGCGGCAATATTCAAGCGGTTGATGAACGATGTCGAGTTGCCTTTTCAGGATTTGTACAACAACAGCGAGCTTTCGGGCGGAAGCACCTTGGGACTTGTCACGGCGAGGGAGCTGGGCATGAAGGTGTGCGACATCGGCATTGCGCAGCTTGCAATGCACTCGGCTTGCGAAACCTGCGGCGTTGAGGACGTTGAAACAATGCAAAAGGCATTGACGGCATTTTTGAGTTGCACCCTGTCGGGCGACAACAACATTACCGTTCGTTAGTTTGAGAGGTACGTTATGAACTACGCCGACAATTACAATTTGTGGTTAAAATGTGTAAAAGACGAGCAACTGCTCCAAGAGCTTCGCGGCATGAGCGAACAGGACAAAAAAGAGGCGTTCAGCGGAGAATTGTCCTTTGGAACGGCGGGCTTGCGCGGAATTATGAGCGCGGGCACTGCAAGAATGAATGTCTACACGGTGTACCGTGCAACAGAGGGGTTGGCGCGCTATATGGAAGCTCACAAACTGCACAGCTGCGCAATCACCTACGATTCGCGCAACAACAGCAAACGTTTTTGCGAATTGGCTGCCGCCACGTTGGCGCAACACGGATTTACGGTGTATCTTACGTCGGAGTGCATGCCCACGCCATTCCTTTCCTTTATGGTGAGGGAGCTTCATTGCGATGTGGGAGTAAACGTCACGGCAAGTCACAATCCGTCGCAGTACAACGGTTACAAGGTGTACGGCGCGGACGGCTGTCAGTTGTTGGACGACGACGCAAGCGAGGTAACGCGTTATATCGACTCGGTAAAGCTGTTTGAAAAACCCTTGCCGAGCTTGGAAGAGTACGAAGGCAACCTTGTTCGTTACACCGACAAGCTGTTGGAGGAAATGTACATAGACCGCGTGTCTCAAGAAAGGCTTACCTTTGGCGAGCTGAACGTAAACGCAGTCTACACGCCCTTGAACGGAGCGGGCTACCGCATTGTGCCCGAAACGTTGCGCAGGGCGGGCGTCAATTTTGTTACCGTCGAGCAGCAATCGCAACCGGACGGCAACTTTCCCACCTGCCCGTACCCCAATCCCGAAAAGCCGCAAACATTGGAGCTTGCCAAACAGCTTGCGGCAAAGGTTCAAGCGGACATCATCATTGCAAACGACCCCGACTGCGACAGACTCGGAGTGGCTGCGTTTGACGGCAACGAGTACCGACAGCTGACGGGTAACGAGGTGGGCGTGTTGCTTGCCGATTTTGTTTTGAGTAGGCTTCGGGCTTCGGACGATATGCCCCGAAATCCCCTTTTGGTCAAGACGATCGTCACCACCCCGATGTTGGACGCCGTTGCCAAACACTACGGCGCGGAAGTAAAGGATGTGCTTACCGGTTTCAAATATATCGGCAACGTTATCGGCAAGCTGGAAAAAGAAAGACATGCGGAGCGTTATGTGTTCGGCTTTGAGGAAAGCTGCGGCTACCTTAAGGGCACTTACGTTCGCGACAAGGACGGCGTGGTTGCCGCGCTGTTGGTTGCAGAGTGCGCTTCCGCGCTCAAGGCTCACGGAAAAACGCTCATCGATCGTCTGAACGAGCTGTACGCTCAACACGGACACTATTTTCTGAACACGCTCAGCTACCGTTTTGAGGGCTTGGAAGGCGCAAAGAACAAGGAAAATTTGCTTTGTCGCTTGCGCAAAACGCCTTTTGCCGCATTGGGAGAAAGTCCCGTTGTCGATGTGTGCGATTTTCTGACGCAAACGCGCTACGATTTGCCCAAGGCGGACGTGCTTCGTTTGAGGAGCGCGGACGGCAGTCAACTCATCGTTCGACCCAGCGGCACCGAACCGCTTGTCAAGTGCTATATAACCGTCAACGGCGACGAAAAGGGCAATCTTGCCCGTTACGAGGCAATCAAAAAACAAACGGACAAATTTTTTGTCGGGTGAAAAAATGAAAACAAAATTTACAACGTTGAATGTAGTTACCACGGCAATGCTTGCCGCCGTAGCCGTCATATTGGCGTCGGTGTTTCACATGCTGGGCGGACAACCTATAGCCACGCTGTTTAGCCCGATGCACTTTCCCGTGTTGCTTTGCGGAATTTTGTGCGGACCGTGGCTGGGCATGATTTGCGGTTTTTGCACCCCAATTGTGTCATTTGCCGCGGTAGGACGTCCGCCTTTTCCCGTACAACTCGTTCCCATGGTCTTGGAATTGACTTTTTACGGCTTTATTACGGGACTTATGCGCTGGGTCTTTCTCAAAAATTCCAAAACAAACCGTTTTGCGTCCGTGCTTGCGTTGATTGTGGCAATGGTGGTCGGACGTCTCGTCAATGCCTTTGTGGGCGCGTTCTTCATGATGGGGGACAAAACCGCATATTTTGCGGCATTCGGCACAAAAATTTTGGGCAATTTTACTTCCACTTGGGCAGGAATAGTGTTACAGCTGGTGCTTATTCCGTTGATACTTTTTGCATTGCAACGCGGCGGTATACTCATCAAGTACCTACCCGACACGCCCGTACGTAACAAAGAACAACAAACAACAGTGTAGACGCTCAAGCAAAAACAAGGAGACAAAGATGCTGGAACTCAAACAAATAGTAAAGGATTACCCCGTTGCAAACACTGTGGTACGCGCATTGAAGGGCGTGGACTTGCAATTTCGCAGCAGCGAATTCGTTTCCATATTGGGACCGAGCGGTTGCGGCAAAACCACGCTGCTCAACATAATCGGCGGTTTGGACAAGTACACGACAGGAGATCTTGTCATAGACGGCGTTTCCACCAAGGACTACAAGGACCGCGATTGGGACACCTACCGAAACCATTCGATAGGGTTTGTTTTTCAAAGCTACAACCTCATACCCCACCAAAGCATTTTGCAAAACGTTGAGTTGGCTCTTACTCTTGCGGGCGTACCCAAGGGAGAGCGCAAATCGCGTGCCGAAAAAGCCTTGCAGCGCGTCGGGTTGGGAGACCACATTCACAAACGTCCCAACCAATTGAGCGGCGGACAAATGCAGCGCGTTGCAATTGCCCGCGCGCTTGTCAACGACCCGAAAATCATTCTTGCGGACGAGCCTACGGGCGCGCTCGACACGGAAACGGGTATTCAGATAATGGAGCTGCTCAAGGAAATGTCGCAGGATCGCCTTGTTATCATGGTGACGCACAACCCCGAGCTTGCCGAAAAGTATTCCTCTCGCATAATTCGCATTCTGGACGGCGAAATTGTCGGCGACAGCGCGCCTCTCACGCAAGCGGACCTTTTGCGCGAAAAGTTCTTGGAAATCAATCACGATGACGACCAAACCACTCAAACGGCAGCGCAACCAAGCGCAAAGGGCGCAAAAAAAGCCAGGAAAAAGGCAAAAAAGCGTTCGTCTATGTCCTTTTGGACGGCGTTCAAGCTGTCTTTGAACAATTTGTTCACAAAAAAGGGGCGCACCGTTCTTACTTCCTTTGCGGGCAGTATCGGCATTATCGGAATTGCGTTGATACTGTCGGTGTCGCAAGGCATGACCAACTATATAGATATGGTGGAGCAACAAACGCTTACCACCTATCCTCTTACCATACAATCCACATCTATGGACTTGTCCTCTCTTGCGGCATCCATCATGACGCAGGATGCCGAAACGATAAACGCGGACGGCAAGGTGTACCAACGTTCCATTGTGCAAAACGTCGCCAAAATGGTAAAAGCCACCAACAACAACACCAACGACCTCAAATCCTTCAAAAAGTTTCTCGAACAGGAAGTCGCCAAAGAGGACAGCAAATTGCACAGCGCGGTAGCGGGTCTGCAATATAGCTACAATCTTGATTTGCTTGTATACATGAAAAATCCTCACCCCGCCGAGGGCGAAAGTGCAATTCAACCTTCCGACCCAGCTATACTTGTGCAAAAGGTTGTAACCCGTCTGTTGAAGGACGATATGCAGTCGGCGTTGGGCGGCTATTTCAATTCGTTGAGCAATTTTTCTCTTAATGTGTGGCAGGAACTGTTGCCCGGTCTGAACGGCGAACCCGTGAATGATGTTTTGAAAGATCAGTACGATCTTGTCGAAGGCGAGTGGCCCGACAACTACGACGAAATTGTTTTGGTACTCAACGACAACAACGAACTCAGCGACATAGCTTTGTACACATTGGGATTTATCGGGGACGACTACATTCAAAAGATATATGACGCAATCGACAACGACAAAGAGTTGGACGCAAGCGAGTTGGCGCACAGTTGGAGCTACCAAGAAATTTGCGACAGCGTTTGCCGCGTCATACTCAACTCCGACTGTTACTACAAAGCGGGCGATGTTTGGTTGGATAAGAGGGACAATCCCACTTTGCTCAACAACCTTTACGATAGCGCTCTTCCGCTCAAGATAACGGGCATCATTCGCCCCAACCCCGACGCGACGGCACACATGCTCACAGGAGCGGTGGCTTACACTTCGCAACTTGCCGAGTACGTAGTACAGCGTTCCGAGCAGTCGGAAGTCATCAAGGAACAGCGAAAAAATCCCGATATCGACGTGTTTACGGGGTTGCCCTTTACAACGGTAAAAAATTCTTGGGACAACCAAACAAAAGCACAGGCTTTTTTGGAAAACTATAACTCCTTGCCCTACACGGCTACCGAGGCAAACGCGCCCTCTCGCGAAGAGACGTATTTGGACATACAGTGTTACGAACACCCCGAGCAGATAAAAGCATTTGCCGACATATTTATTCAAGGCGTAGAAAAAGATCCCTCTTCATTTCGCTTGATGATAGATATGATGGCGGATCAAATGGCGCAGGAAATAGGCATTTCGGCGGATGCGTTACGCTCTCTTGTAGGTCAAATGCAGGACGAGCAATTGGTCAGTTTTGCTGCAACGCAAGCGGAAAGCGTCGGCAGAATGCAGTACAGACAAGCATGTCAAAGAACGCTAAGTAATGACGAGGCTACCCGTCACGCCACCATAGACGCAGCCGTTGCGCAGCGCGGCGACGAAACGGACGAACAGTACCAAACCCGTCTTGCAACCTACTACGACGAAACCGTCACGGAGTTTTCCACTTCCTCTTACGAAGAAAATTTGCGTTTGATGGGCTACGTCGATTTAGACGACCCAACAGCTGTCAACATTTATGCAAGCAGTTTTGAAGCAAAGGACATTATAGCGGAGGAGATCGACCGCTACAACGAGGAAGTTATAACGGACGAAAGTCAAAAAATAGAGTACACCGACCTTGTTGCGCTTGTCATGTCGGCGGTTACGACGATAGTCAACGCCGTCACATACGTGCTGGTGGCGTTTGTGGCAATTTCTCTGGTGGTGTCCTCTATCATGATAGGCGTCATCACGCTGATTTCCGTACAGGAACGCACCAAGGAAATAGGCATTTTGCGCGCCATAGGCGCGTCCAAAAGAGACGTCAGCAGCATGTTCAATGCGGAAACGATCATTATCGGCTTTGCCGCGGGCTTGATAGGCGTGTTGTTTACGTACATTTTGTGTTTGCCCATCAACCTGATTTTGCATGCGTTGACGCACATCAACACTCTCAACGCGGTACTTCCGCCGTTGGCGGCATTGATACTTGTGGCAATCAGCGTGTTGCTTACGCTGTTTGCGGGATTTATACCTTCGCGCAGCGCAGCCAAAAAAGACCCCGTTGTTGCATTGCGCACGGAATAAGAATTGTTAAAGACCACCAACCCCCGTTTGCTAAAAGTCGAACAAAAAAACGGTTTTTGGCGGCATGGGGGTCGGTTTTTGAAATGCAGGCGACACAAATTACAAAATCGGGTCATTTGAAAAATTCGACAAAAACAAATTGACAGAATTTTGCATATAATTTACAATAAAAAAGTTATTGTTGCGCGTTGCAACCATGCGAAAAAATAAAGTGCAATTGCGCAAACTTGTTACGGGAGACAAAAATGAAAGATTATTTGTTGTTTATGGACGTGTCGGGAGACGTTGCTCGCAACTATGTCGATGAGGGAAAGATAAAACTCATTCCGATGGAGTTTGTAATTGACGGCGAGGTGCGAGTCTACACCGACGATCAAAACGGTATAGATCCCGTTGAATTTTACGAATTTGTCAAGCGCAAAGCCCCCATGAGTACCACGCAAATTTCTCCCTCCAAGTGGGCGGAATTTGTCGAACCGTACCTCAAACAGGGACAAAGCGTGCTGTGCCTTTGCCTAAGCAGCGGACTTTCCAATTCCTACAACTCCGCCCTTTCCGCGGCAGAGGAACTCAACGCACGCTATGCCGACGCAAAGTTTGTCCCCGTAGATTCGTTGCGCGCAACGGGCATTTCCGGTTTGATTGCCGAGCGTATGGTAGAAAACAAGGAAAAGGGACTTTCCATTGACGAAAACCTTGCCGACCTGAACGAATTTCGTCACAAAACGCTTGCTTGCGCTTACGTTGACGATCTTGACAGTCTGAAACGCGGCGGACGTATCAGCCGTACCGTGGCGTTTTTCGGCGGATTGTTGGACATCAAACCCCTCATTCAATTCAATGCGGACGGAACGTTGTCCGTATGGGGAAAGCAACGCGGCTACAAAAAGTCCATCGCCAATATGATCCAATACTACCTGAACAAAACGGATGTAGACAACCTTCACACGGTGTACATCACGCACGCCAACGACGAAGTGTACGCCAACGAGCTTGCGGCAAGGGTGCGCGAGGTCAACCCAAACGTTGAGGTAAAAATCAGGCTCCTTTCTCCCATCATCGGAGTACACCTCGGACCAAGCGCAATGGTACTCGGTTTTATAGGAAAGTAACAAAATGACTCTGTTTTTCACAGAGTCATTTTGTTGGTCGAATTTCGGCGCGCGGTCAGTGTTCTTTTATAAATTTTTGTAACTCTTCCAAAGTCATTTCGCCTTCCGTAACGGCTTTGAGCTTGTCGTTGAATTTGTCTATCATATTGCAGGAAAGAATTATCATATAGCGACACACTTCCACGCTGATCATGCTTTGCATGTATGGTATAACCAGCTTAAACGCCACAAATCCGTCGGAGTAGTCCATTTCAAAGCAACCGTTGAGCATGGACCAATTTGCGCGCGTCAACGCCAGGGCAAGCAAGTCGCGTTTGTCCTCCGGCACGGTAAAGGGCATGGGGGATTTGAGGTACATCAACTGCCTGTCAACGTCGATACGGATCACCAACTTCATTGTCAGGTCCTTTCCCACCGCCGACGTAAACACGGCAAAGTTATCTTCGTTTTCCTCCGTGTTGTACTTCCATTGCATGTTATCCAACGCTTCGCACAGCGTTTGGTACACAATTTTTGCTTCGTCTTTCTTTGCCATACTTAGCTCCTTTTCAAATTGAGTATAGCATATTGCGCCTGTCTTTGCAACCTCTTTGAAAATTTGACGTTTTTTTTGTTGCAATACAAGTAAAATTTTGTCAATTGGCAACACTTGTTGTGAGGTGAAAAGCTATGAAATGCAGCAAATGCAACAACGAAATCGACCCCAACGACTACTGCGTATGTACCAAGTGCCGCAAAAAAATGTGCCCTTCCTGCGCCGACAGAAACGCTTTTGTGTGCAGCGATTGCGGCGGCGATGTGGCGTATTTGTCCTAAAAAAACACCGCACAGATGATGCGGTGCAAGTAAAAAAGAAAAAACAACATTTTCTTTTGTGCGTTAAAGTTGGTTGGCAAGCTTGTTGATGTCGCCTGCGCCAAGTATCAGCAGAATGTCTTTTTCCGTGGCGTTGCCGAATATCCATCGGCGTGCCGAGGCAAAGTCCGTCAAAAAACAGGCGTTTAGCCCTTTTGCCGCCGCCGATTGGGCGAGCAGGTAGGAGTTGACGCCCGCAATCGGCTTTTCCCGAGCGGAGTAGACGGGCAGGTAGGCTACAGCGTCCGCTTGTTTGAAGCAATCGGAAAAACCTTCCCAAAACGCCTTTGTGCGCGTGTAAGTGTGAGGTTGAAACACGCACAGCACGCGCCCTTTCGTCATGCTTTTTGCCGTGGCGACGGAACAGGCAATTTCCGTCGGGTGGTGCGCGTAATCCAACACCGTTTTGCCAATGCCCGCAATTTGCAGCTCGGTCCAACGTCTGTCAACCCCGACAAAACGGTTGAGACCCGTGCAGGCAACGTCCGCGGGTATGCCCAACACTTGCGCGGCGGCAAGCGCAGCCAACGCATTGTGTACGTTGTGTTTGCCGGGCACTTGCAACGAAATGCGATGTTTGGCGTTGTCGGGTTCTACCATATCGAAGCAGGGCTTGCCTTCCGTCAGTTGTAGGTTGCCGACAGTGTAAATTTTGTCGAACAGCACTCTGTTTTTGTGAGGGCAAAGACCTTTCAATTCGCTTGGTAGCACAATCCAGCCTGTTTTGCCCACGTTTTGGAAAAAACTTGCAAATGCGCGACGAACGTCCTCCAAATCGCCGTAACAATCGGGGTGATCGTGTTCGGCGTTGAGGCACACGCACACCGTCGGGTGCAGTTGCAAAAAGCTGCGGTTAAACTCGCACGCTTCCGCAATGACCGTGTGCGTTCCCGCAAAGAAGTTGTTGCCGCGGTACAATCCGCCGACAAACGCGGCATGTTCCATTCCCGCCGCGACCAAAATTTCGTGCAGCATGGCGGTGACGGTCGTTTTGCCGTGAGTTCCGCACACCGCAATTCGGTTTTCAAAGCTGTCGAACACAACGCCCAACAACTGTTCGCGCAACAACACGGGCACGCCAAGGTGTAAAGCGCGCGCAACTTCCTCGTTGGATGTGGGCACGGCAGAGGTTCTCACAACCAACTGCGCGCCGTCAATGTTTGCCGAATTGTGTCCGACAAACACTTTTATGCCAAGTTTTTTTAACGCTTGCGTTTCCTCCGACTCCGTTCTGTCGCTGCCGGAAACATCGTAGCCCAAGCCGAAAAGGTGTTGCGCCAAGCCGCTCATTCCCACTCCGCCTATACCCACAAAGTGTACCCGACGGGGGACCTCGTCCATTCTCATATTGTACTTTATGCTGTTTGTCCGCAAAACTGTTACAAGCAACTTTTAGCGTAAAACATCGGACTTGCCCCGCGCGTAGACCGCCTCGCGTTTGGTCGGAATCTCAAAAAAAAAGACCAACCATCGTTGGTCTCTGACTGTTTGCGTTACTGCAAGCCGTACTTTTTCTTGAACTTGTCAACTCTTCCGCCGGCGTCTACAAGCTTTTGCTTACCCGTAAAGTAGGGGTGGCACTTGTTGCAAATTTCCACTTTGATAATGTTGGTATCTTTGGTGGTGCCGGTTTCGAAGGTTGCGCCACAAGCACATACAACAGTCGCTCTGTGATAATTCGGATGTATACCTTGTTTCATTGTTCGCACCTCTCAAATTTTTTTGCCATTTTATTGTACAAGATTACTTTCAATCCGTCAAGCGTTTGAACCAAAAGTATGGCGCGGGAATTTTTTGCGTAAACGTTGTCAAAAAATGCATAAAGTTATATAATGATATTCGACTACAACAAGGAGAAGCGTATGTCGGATATTGTTATTTCTACGACCAATCTTACCAAAAGCTACAACGGCGTTCGCGTGGTAGACAATGTTACTCTCACGGTAAACAGCGGCGCAATCGTGGGCTTGGTGGGCAAAAACGGCGCGGGCAAAACCACGTTGCTAAGACTTTTAACGGGCTTGGTCAAACCCGATTCGGGCAGTTTTGAGTTGATGTCGGGCGTTGCGCGTAACAGCACCGACGTGGCAGCAATAGTGGAAAGTCCATCGTTGTACAACAATCTTTCCGCTGTGGAAAATTTGCAAATTCAGTGCAAGCTGCTGGGAATAAAGGAAGACTTTAACTACCTGAACCAAACGCTTGGTTTGGTGGGTTTGAATTCGCAAAACAGGCGCAAGGTCAAAAATTACTCTTTGGGAATGCGTCAACGCCTTGCGATAGCCATGGCGTTGGTGGGCAAGCCCAAATTGTTGCTGTTGGACGAGCCTACAAACGGTCTCGATCCGGACGGCATACGACAAATGCGAGAAATTTTGACAACTCTAAACCGAGAACAGGGCGTAACGGTGCTTGTTTCCAGCCACATTTTGTCGGAATTGAGCAAGCTTGCCACGGAGTACTACATCATGGAAAAGGGCAAGGTGCTCAAGCACGTCACCGCCGAGGAGTTGGAAGAAAACCAAGGCAACAGTTACCGCATTTCCGTCAACAATGCGGAAGCGGCAGAGGCAGTGCTTGCCAAGCTCGGGCGTGTTGTCAGAGTGGGCTCGGCTCAAATAGAATTGTTTGCGGACGCTTCTGTAACGCAAATTTTGCTGTTGTTGGCAGAGGCGGACGTAATCGTTTCGGGCATAACTCGGTCGGGCGACGCGTTGGAAGACTTTTATGTTAAGACGCTGCGCGAAACCGAGTCGCAAAACAAAGGAGGCGCACAATGACCAATATATTGTCCGTGTTGTTTTACCGTCTCAAAAAGAGCAAGTTGTTTTGGGTGATGTTGGGAGTGACGGCAGTGTTGCCGATACTTTCGGTGTTGCTTTTGGTAACCTTGGGTGCGTTTGTGTCTCCTTTTTTTGACGAGGCGGAAGTCGGTTTTTGGGAAATCCTTCACGAACTCAACATCACAACGTCGGAGCTTTCTTCCTATGGCGATTTGATGCACATCTCGTCGTTGCTTGCAATCATCACATCAAGCGTCTTTTTGAGCAAAGAGTTTTCCTACGGCACGTACCGTAACGTTTTGCTTGCCAATCGCAGTCGTTTGGAGCTGTACGCCTCTCACCTGATTGTGTCTATGGTCATCGGCGCCGGTTTTTTGGGCGCGTCGATGACAACAACGCTTGTCGCTTCGGGCGCGGCGTTTGGGTTTGGTCAAATGCCTGCATTGGAGTGTGTCGGCGCAGTGGTAACGGCTTTTGCAATGGGTCTTGTGTCTGTGGCTTTTGCGCAGGTGCTGATGTGCATGCTGTTGTTCTGCACGCGCAGATTGGCGGTTGCGCTTGCCTGCTCGATAGTGATATGTATGGTCGCGCCCGGTCTCATTGCGACGTTTGTGGAGTTGATGGGCGTTTTCAGCTTGCTGTCGGCGGGAGAGGTGAACATAGACTCGACTTGGACGCCGCTCTACAACGCTTCTTTGTTGGACGTTGCGGATTTGAACGGCGCGCTTGTCGGCAAAATTCTACTCTACCTTGTGCCCTTGACTGTGTTTTTCGGCTTTATGGGCTGGGTGGGCTTCCGCAAAGCGGATCTTAAGTAAAACGGCAACAAAAAAAGGCTTGCTCTGTGGCAATACGTCACATTGCAAGTCTTTTTTTTGTATATAATTTGTACTACCAAACAAAGTTTGCCCGCGCGCTTTCGCCGTTATCTATCACTATGTCCTGCGCGGTCATAGACTTGTTCACAACGGCGACAAAGTACACCCATTCGGCAATTTCTTCGGCTGACGCCCACTTTTTTAGGGGCGTTTCCTCCATTATCTGTTGCCAAAGGCGAGGTTCGTTCATCACGTGAGCGTTCAGTGGCGTTGTCACTCCTCCGGGCGAAATACTGTTGCTTGTAGCTCCCCAAGGGGCAACGCGTAAAGCAACGTTTTTCATATAGCTTACAACCCCGCCCTTGGAAGCGACGTACTCGGGAAATTCCGATCCCGTCGTCGCGCTTGCAGACGCCACAAAGACAATGCTTTTTATGCCTTTACGCACTCCGTATTGCTCCGTTATGCGCATTGCGCCCTTCAAATTGACGTCGATGTCCCGTCCGCTGTTTTGCACGCCCGCGTTGTTGACAAGCACGTCCACGTTGTCAATTTGCGGCAATTTGTCGCAAGCCACGTCCGCCACAAAGTGCATGTAGCGCGCGTGACGAATGTCGGCGGGAAGCACGTCCAAGCCCACAACGTCGTGTCCGCAAGAAAGAAATTTTTGCGCAACGGCTTTTCCTATTCCATTGCTGCTGCCCGTAACAAGCACTTTCATTGTTGCACCTCAAACTGCGCTATGTAGTCAAAGTAGGCTTTGCCCACCTGTTCCTTTTTCCATTTGCGGCAGACCGCGTAGCCGAGCGGACTGAACACCGCCTCGCACAACAACTCCGCCAACATTCCTGTTGCCGCACACGTAAGACATTGAAGGATGCTCCAACTGAAAAAGAAGTGGCTCACGATGAGCGCGAATATAAGATTGTCGGCAAATTGAGCGATTGCGGTGGAAACATACGTGCGACACACGTACGCGCCAAAGCCGTCGGGGTGCTTGTGAAACGCTTTGCCTATGCCCCAATTTGCAAAATTGTTGATGAGCGCAGAGGCAACAAACGCCACGGTACTGCCCGTCACAACAAACCAAGTGCCGCCGAAAGTGCTGTTCAAGGCGTCGTTTACAACCGGTTGCTCTCCAAAGTCGAAAAATGCGCCCCAGGTTCCGCCAATCACGCTGCCGAGAAATGTCATCAAGCAAGCCAGCAAGTTTGCGGCAATGGCAAACAGCGAAATCATTGTGGCGGCTTTTGGTCCAAAGTGTTTCGTAAGCACGTCCATGCACAAAAACGCCACCCAAGAAACGATTATGCCGCAATCCAACGCCAGCCAACTGACGTTCAAGTCTATGCTTTTGTTGGCGAGCAAGTTCATCGTAAACACCGACAGCACAAACAAGCATACCGCCGTTGAGGGAACAGACCTCATCAAAGCGCGCCATTCGCCGCAAAAACGTTTGAATTTTTCCATAAAAAAACTCCTTGTTTTTTAGTCCCTTCAAAGGGCGTCGACAGCGGCTTTCGCCGTCGATTGCAAACAGATGGTTACTGCAAGGACAACATCTGTTGCGTTACAAGTATACAAAATTTGTCGCACGGTGTCAAAGCATTTGCAAAGAAATATGGGAAATTGCCTCGTTTTGCTTGACTTTGTAACGAATGACGGCTAAAATAGTAGTATAATTTTTCGTCGGACATCGACAAAGAGGAAACAATGAAAAGGACAAATCTCAAAATGGTCATGTGCATGTGCAATTCCCGAGCTGAGCGCGGGTTTTTGTCCATGACTTTTTAGGGACAAACACTCAACGGCTTTCAAGCTCGGGATTGTTACCCGAGCTTTTTTTGTGCGATTTTCAGGAGAAAACAATGATAGAGTTGAAAAATCTTACCAAAACATACCCAACGATCGGCGGCGAAGTGGTTGCGCTCGAGGACGTCAACTTGACAATTCCCGACGGGGCGATATTCGGCGTGATAGGTCTTTCGGGAGCGGGCAAAAGCACGCTTGTAAGGTGTCTCAATCTGTTGGAACGTCCCACATCGGGGCAGGTTATCATCGACGGCGAGGACATCACAAAGATTTCTAAAAAACAACTGCTGCAGTTGCGCCGCAACGTGGGAATGATTTTTCAGGGGTTCAACCTTTTGGAACAGCGCACAGTGGAGGCAAACGTGCGGTTTCCGTTGGAGCTTGACAGAGTTCCGCGCAATCAAGCCGCCGCGCGAGTCGCCGAGTTGTTGGAATTGGTCGGTCTGTCCGACAAAGCCAAAGCATACCCGTCGCAGCTTTCCGGCGGACAAAAGCAGCGCGTAGCCATTGCAAGAGCGCTTGCCACCAAGCCCAAGTACGTGTTGTGCGACGAGGCCACAAGCGCATTGGACCCCACCACGACGGAATCGATTTTGCAACTTGTGAAGGACGTCAACAAAAAGTTAGGCGTTACGGTTGTTGTCATCACCCACGAAATGCGCGTTGTGGAAAGTATCTGCACGCACGTTGCGGTCATAGACAACAGCCGTATTGCGGAGACGGGTTTGGTCAGCGAGGTGTTCAGTTACCCGCAGTCGGACATTGCCAAACAGCTGATAATTCCCAACCTCATACGTTCCCTTGCGGGCGGCGAGGGCACAAAATTGCGGTTGGTGTTCAACGGCGAACAGTCTGATGAACCGATAGTTTCCGCTTTGGCAATGGAGTGCCGTGTTGCCGTCAACATTCTTTATGCCGACACAAAAAACATCGACGGCAAGGCGTTCGGACATATGGTAATCACCGTTCCCGACGGCAAATCGGCAACGGTAACAAAATTTTTGGACGCGCACGGCGTGTCGTACAGGGAGGAAGTATGAGCGTACTGTTTACACAATTGTGGTCTAACGGCGGATTTTGGCTGGGAGTGTGGGAAACGTTGTATATGACGGTGACGTCTGCGGTGCTTGCGTATATCATCGGTTTGCCGCTCGGAGTGGTGTTGGTGCTGACCGACCGCGACGGACTGTCACCTGTGGTCTGGTTAAATAAAATTCTTGGAACTGTCGTCAATCTTGTGCGTAGTTTTCCGTTTATCATTTTGATGGTGGCATTGGTGCCTGTGGCGGCGGCATTGTTGGGCTCAAGCATAGGAAACGGAGCAATGATTTTTATGTTAGTGGTGGCAAGCGCCCCGTTTGTTGCGCGGATGGTGGAATCGTCGCTGAAGGAGGTGGACAAGGGCGTGATAGAAGCAGCCCGTTCGATGGGAGCAAGCAATTTCCAAATTATTTGTAAAGTGTATCTCCCCGAAGCAAAACCCTCTTTGATTGTGGGCGCGGTCATTTCTACCGTTACCATATTGGGGTATTCGGCGATGTCCGCCACTATTGCGGGCGGAGGTCTCGGTGCAATTGCGACCAGAGCGCGCAACGTATATGCTGATGATGTTATATGGTTGTGCGTGGCTTTAACGGTAGTTGTCGTACAAGTCATTCAGGAGGGAGGCATGTTTTTGGCTCGCAAGGTAGATAAACGTCGCCGTGTCAACAGACGAACCAAACAATCCTAAAATAATTCTGATACCGACGCAAGCACTGTCGAGGTGTAAGCAACGTATCTAACAATAAAATATCAACAAAAAAAGGAGAAAACCATGAAAAAAATTATTACTTTTGTTTTGATAGCGGCACTTGTTCTTACAATTGCTTTTGCTTTGGTGGGTTGCGACAAAGCTCATACCATTACAGTGGGCGCAAGTGCCACTCCCCATGCTGAAATTCTTGAAGTAATCAAAGACGGATTAAAAGAAAACGGTTGGAAATTGAAAATCAAAGTTTTTGACGACTACATAACCCCCAACACGGCATTGGATGAGGGCAGCCTTGACGCCAACTATTTTCAACACACGCCCTATCTTGAGGACTTCAACAAAAACAACAACACCGACCTTGTGAGCGTGGGAAAAATTCACTATGAACCGCTGGGTCTTTACGGTAAGGGAGTGACGCCCACACAATACAAAACGGCGAGTTTTGACAAAACCAATCGAACCATTCTTGTTCCCAATGACGGTAGCAACCTTACCCGCGCGCTCTTCCTGTTGCAAGATGAAGGTTTCATCACATTGCGAGAAGGGGCCCAGGCAACAGATACGCTCACTCTGGAAGATATAAAACAAACCAACAGCAACACCATCAGTGATGTAGATGCCGCCACGGTTGCAGCGCATTTGAGAGACGCCGACAGTGGCACATTGGCGGTAATCAACGGTAATTTCGCATTGTCGGCGGGATTCAAAATTGCAAAAGATGCACTTGCGGTGGAAGATGCCAATGGAGACGCGGCGCAGTTGTACGCCAATATCATTGCCGTGAAACATGGTAACGAGGAATCCGAAAAGACTAAGGCGTTGCTTGCCGCGCTTTACAGCAAAGAGGTGTACGACTACATTCTTGCCACCTACAACGGCTCAGTTGTGCCCGTGTTTACGGTGGAGTAGCAGAGGGAACAATCGACAACAGCCAATTTTCGGCTGTAACAACCCTTTGTCGTATCAGCAGCGCCTCTTGCTGCTTGTAAAAACAGTTGAAAAAAACTTTGTTTTTTGCTATACTGTAAAATGAAGTAGTAGGCGTCAAATTGCAAGCGCGATTTTGCCCGACTCAAACGGAGAAAATATGAGTATATCCAACAAAACCGAAGATTGCAACAATTGCGAAAAAATCAAATCGGTCAGAAAAACAAAAATAGGCGGTCAAGCCGTTCTCGAAGGCGTAATGATGCGCGGCAACAGCAGCATGGCGCTTGCTTGTCGCGACGAAATGGGCAACATACGCTTGGATACCACGCGCCTTCCCGCCAAAAAGCCATGGTACAGGAAAGTACCCTTTGTTCGCGGCGTCGTAAATTTGGTAATTTCCATGATCTCGGGCGTCAAAATCATCGGCAAGTCCGCCGAAGTTATGGTGGAGGACGTTGACACCAAGGGCGACGGCGGCGGCATGGGGTGGATGATGTTTGTGTCTACCCTTTTGGGACTTGGCTTGGCAATAGCATTGTTCATTTTGGCGCCGACCTTTCTCACCCGCGGCATTTTCGGATTGGTAAAATTGAATATAGGGGATCTCAAATGGGCGTGGCTCAAATCGTTGCTCGAGGGCGTGTTCAAAATTGTTGTGCTTGTGGTGTACATGGCGACAATTTCCTGTATGAAGGAAATCAAGCGTGTGTTTATGTACCATGGAGCAGAACACAAAACAATCGCCTGCTACGAAGCGGGCTTGGAATTGAACGTGGAAAACGTCAAAAAGTGCAGTCGCTATCATGACCGTTGCGGCACCAGCTTCATTGTTTTTGTTGTGGTGTTGTCGGTAATTCTCATGATGGTGTTGGACGTGGTGTGCGCCGCTTGTCATTGGGATTTTTTCTTGAAAAACGAACATTGGTGGCTCAGGGCGTTGCTCAAAATTGCCTTGTTGCCCGTTGTCGCAGGTATCAGCTACGAAATGTTGATGTTGCTTGCATGCAGCAATTTCATTCTGTTCCGTCCTCTCAAATGGTTGGGCAAGCAGTTTCAAAAACTCACCACGCGCGAGCCGGACGACGGCATGTGCGAGGTGGCAATCGCTTCCTTCAACGCGGTGTTGGAAATGGACGCAGATCCGACCATACCCGAACGTCACTTCCCCGACCCTGTAAGCTTGGCGGAATTTCGCAAGTCGCTGGAGGAAAAGTGTCCCGAACTTGTACAAAGCGTCAAGGGGGATGTTGATTGGCTTGTGTGCGCCGTGCTGAACATCGGCAAAGAGGATCTTCTCAATCCCAAAGTAAAAGTTCCTTTCGGTTGGCTTGTTCGTCTTGACAAAATGTCGGAGAGGCTTGCGCAGGGCGAACCATGGCAGTACGTCGTGGGTGCAACGGGGTTTTACGGACGCACTTTCAAATTGGACGGCAACGTTCTCATTCCCCGTATGGAAACGGAACTTGTGTGCGAGGAAATGCTCAAGCACGTTCAGTCCAAAGCCAAAGTGTTGGATATGTGCTGCGGCAGCGGTATTCTCGGCATTACCGCTGCATTGGAAAAGGAGTGCGACGTTACGCTTGCCGACGTGAGCAAGGAAGCTTTGAAGATTGCCAAAGTCAACGCCAAGCAAAACAAAGCCAACGTAAGCTTTGTGCAAAGCGACATGTTTGAACAAGTAAAGGGCAAATACGACGTGATTGTGTGCAATCCGCCTTACATCGAAAGCGACGTTATCGAAACGCTGGACGCAAGCGTAAAGAATTACGAGCCGAGACTTGCCTTGGACGGCGGCGCGGACGGGTTGGATTTTTACAGGAAAACAGCCCAAGTCGTCACGTCGCACTTGCGCGAAAACGGGGTACTTGTGTTGGAAATCGGGTACAATCAGGGCGAAGCCATCAAAGCGTTGTTCCAAGACAAATTTGACGTGCAAGTTTCCAAAGACTACGGCGGAAACGACCGCATTGTCGTTGCGCGTCTCAAGTAATTCGGTCCGACAACGCAAAATATTCAGTACGGAGAATGTATGTTAGAAAAACTTGAAAAATTGGTAGATCGCTACAATTTTCTCACCGAGGAAATAGCCAAACCGGAAGTTATAGCCGACAACAACACTTGGAAAAAGCTTGTAAAGGAACATAGCAACCTTACGCCTATCATAGAGTGCTACGCGGAGTATCGCCGCACTCGCGAGGAGCTTAACGCCAATTTGGAGCTTATGAACGTGGAAACGGACAAAGAAATGCTTTCGTTGCTCCACGAGGACGTTGCCTTGCAAAAAAAGCGTTCGGAGGAGCTTGAAGAGCAGCTTAAGGTGTTGCTTTTGCCCAAAGACCCCAATGACGACAAAAACGTCATTGTGGAAATTCGCGCGGGCGCAGGCGGCGAGGAAGCGGCGTTGTTTGCCAACGAAATTCGCCGCATGTACTATATGTTTGCGGAAAAAAACCGTTGGAAAGTGGAAGAAATAGACATAGAGGAAAACGAGCTGGGCGGTCTTAAGGAAGGCAGCTTTATGGTGGTGGGCGACGGCGCATACAGCAAGTTCAAATTTGAAAGCGGCGTTCACCGCGTGCAGCGCGTGCCCGACACGGAAAGTCAGGGACGTATTCACACCAGCACAATTACCGTTGCGGTGCTGCCGGAAGCTCCCGACGTGGAATTGGAAATTCTCGACAAGGACCTCAAGATAGACACCTACCGTTCAAGCGGCGCGGGAGGGCAACACGTAAACAAAACGGAGAGCGCAATTCGTATCACGCACCTGCCCACGGGTATTGTCGTCAATTGTCAGGACGAGCGCAGCCAAATCAAAAACCGCGAGCGCGCCATGAGCATACTCAAAAGCAAGCTGTACGATTTTTACCAATCCCAAGCGGACGCGGAGTATGCCGCCGCGCGCAAGTCGCAGGTAGGCACGGGCGATCGCAGCGAACGTATACGCACGTACAATTTCCCGCAGGGGCGCGTCACGGATCACCGTATCGGCTTGACTTTGTACTCTATCGATGCCTTTATGAACGGCGACATCGGCGAAATGGTGGAGGCGTTGCGCCTTGCCGACCAAACAAAAAAGCTGCAATCCGCCGACGAATAAAAACTTTTAACAAACGCTGCAACCGTTTTGTCGAACGGAACGGTTTGATTTTTTCTGAGAGGTAAAAATGAAAAAACTCATTTTGTTGTTTTTGATAGCGGCAATGATCCTTTCCGCTTTCACATTTACCGCGTGCATGAACAATGCGCTCACATTGTACGTGACAGACGACTATTCCGCGCTTTCCGTTGCAAACATCATCAACGACGGCAACATCGGCGGTGAAAGTCGCCAAGCCAAAAAGGTAAAAACGGTGGTATCAGAGGAAGCGGACGTTATCGCAAAATGCACCGCGGGCGAGGCGGACATGGCTGTGCTGCCAACAAACATCGCCGTCAAAATTTGCAGCGGTTCCAAAAGCGACTACGTTTTGTTCAGCGTCAATGCGTATGGCGCGCTGTACATTGTCGGAACGGAAGAGTTGACGGAGTTCACGCAACTCAAGGGAAAGAACATGCTCGGTATCGGCGAGTCCGCCGCGCCGGAAACAGTTCTCAAAAAGGTTTGTTCCGCGCAAAAAGTCAGTTACCGCAATTCTTCGAGCACTTCGTCAACTTATCTATCCGTCAAGTACTATAACGCGTCGGAGATTATCACGCAATTGGTGCAGGGAAACGCCGATTTTGCCCTGTTGGACGCGCCTGCGGTCACGCAGTGCGCGGCGCAAATGGAGCAGAACGGAAAAACGCTCTACACCTTGTTCGACATGCAGCAATTGTGGCAAAGTGCCGTCGAAGGTAGCGGCAATGGTTTTCCGCAGACAAGCATGATTGTAAGGAAGGGCGTATTTTCCAAGTTTTCTCAACAACTCAAAGCGTCTCTCGACGCAAACGCCAAGTATCTGAACGAGCATGCGAAGGATCTCAAAACCGTTTTGCAATCGGCGGGAAGCACGCTGACGACAGATTTTACCAAGGAAATTGTCGCCCGTTGCAACATCAGGAATGTTGCCGCGACAGACGCGCGCAGCGACCTTGACCTGTACCTTGACGTTTTTGGCGGAATGAGCGGCTTGCTTCCGCTTGATGACAAAATTTTCGGAATCTAATTGTTCAACTTGCCGCAAAAATATTTTGCAATTTTTCAAAAGCAGTTGAAATTAGTCGTCAAATAAGTTACAATATGTAGTAGGCGGAGTTTAGGCTTCGCCCAAAACAAAACGGAGGAACACTCAATTGATACAAGTAATTTACGGCGCAAAAGGCACAGGCAAAACAAAAATAATCGTAGACAGAGCAAACGAGTACGCGCGTGAAGCAAAGGGCGTGGTGGTGTACATCGATCGCACAAATCACCGCTTGCACGACTTACATCGCAACATTCGCTTGGTGGACGCGTCCGCCTACGATCTGCACAGCCAGCACGACATTCTGTCCTTTATCAAGGGAATGTTAGCCGCAAACTTCGACATAGAACAAATCTTTTTGGACGGCATAACGCGTCTTTTGGATTGCAACATCAGCGAGCTTCGCGAGCTTTACGATGGAATGGACGTCATTTCTCGCGATCACGGCGTCAACTTCTGCATCACGGCAAGC
The DNA here is from genome assembly GCA_947630425.1 of uncultured Clostridia bacterium. Taxonomy (GTDB): domain Bacteria; phylum Bacillota; class Clostridia; order Christensenellales; family CAG-314; genus Fimimonas. Next base: position 51,329 of record CANRHN010000005.1, read on the forward strand.
GGTTCGCGCGAGGAGCTTCCGGACTTTATTGCCAAGTACGTAGATTGAATTTTTTCGCAGCACCCCGAGTTTTCGGGGTGATTTTTTGTTTGCGGCGGCGTTTACAACTGTCAGTTTCCCCTCAAAAACGTTGACACGCGCAAATTTGGTGTTATAATGTAAATAACAAATTGTCTCCATACGCGTTTGCGGTGAAGGAATTCGGGCATCCATTTCTTTTACGGGAGGAAAATATGAAAAAATTTTGGTCAATACTCTGTGCGGCGATACTGCTTGTTGTTTCGCTTTGCGCGCTTGCCGCATGCGGCGGTGTAAACGAGGTGGACGTGGACCGTCTGCTCAGAAAATGCAACTTTCACGACGAGATCCCTCTTGAGAAATTGCCTTCAACCTTGAATATCGACATCTCAAGCGACAGCTACTCGGTGTACGTACACGAAGTGGAGTATGGCACGGGTATAACGCTGGACTACATAGAGGGCAAAAAGGGCACTGTAACCGCCACGCCCACAGTGGAAGGTGGCGCATTGAACGTTGTCATTGCGGAATCGGACAATGCCAAATCCGCCGACAAAAACAGCTTTTTGGTTGTGGGAATTCCCGAATATCTGTTGAACAGACAGGCTGCGCAGAAATTGAACGTAACAGTCATCAGCCATTACGGCAACATTCAGATAGAGGAAATCGAGTACGCGAACAACGTTACCGCAGTCACCGACAAAGGCACGATATATGTCAACGACGGACATGCCGAATTGACAACGTTGACTTCCGACACGGGTGACATTTACGTAGAGACGGAAGGCGAAAAAGTCATTGTCACAACCGACAAGGGAAATGTGCGGTTCGACCTCACTGTCAAGGACGTCACCGTCACCACGGACAGCGGCAACATCAAGGGCACGATCGAACATCCGCAATATTGGTACGCCATAGACGCGCACTCCGACAAGGGCAAATGCAACCTCAACAAGCGTACAAGCACGGGAGAGTACAAACTGACGCTCTCAAGCAAAACAGGAAACATAAACATACGTTTTGACAACGATTAGGAACAACTATGAACGTAATTGACATTATCTTTTTAATAACAATGGTGCTGTGCGTTGTGGTGGGCATATTCAAAGGACTCGTGCGGCAGATATTGACCATTTTGGGCATCATAACCGTTGCTTCGCTCACCGCAACTTTTGCCCCTTACGTGCAAGGCTGGTTTGCAAACGTAATTGCAAGCGAGGGCACGCGTAACGTCATTGCCATGATTGTTGCGGCATTGCTGATTGCTGTGGTGTACGCTTTGGTGGCAATTCTTGTCACGCGCATTTTGCGCAAAATCAAGATATTCAAGCTGTTAGACAAGCTTCTCGGCGGCGTGTTGGGTTTTGTGGTGGTGTACCTTGTGTTTGCGGTAATTTTTGCTTTGTTCAACGACACGGGCGCAGAATTTATGTCTTTACTCAAAAAGGTTGCAGGCAAGAGCTTTGCGGAAAGTTGGGTAGGAAACCACATCTACGCCAACAACTTTTTCGGAAGGTGGATTATTGTTGACATCGCCCAAAAATTGCTAAACAGCGTTTCCGTAAAGTGACGACGCGCTTTTGTGCAAATAAACTTGACGGCGGCGGCTCTCTGTGGTAAACTTATTTTACTCGTGAGGGAGTAGTTCGCTATTGAATAGTTGTCGCACCCACATACCGAGCAATGCGCTCGGGTACGGCATTAAAGAACGAGACTTACGCAGACTTTTGTTTGCGTAGTCTTTTTTTTACAAAGGAGCAATTTTTTTCTGTTGCGGGAGTACAATATGTTGGCAGATTGGTTTGCGAATTTAATCAAAGATTGGCACATCGGCATTCAGCTTGCGCTGTTTGTTGTCGGCTTGGCTTTGGGCGTGTTTTGTCTGGTAAAGTTTTGCGACTACTTTGTGGACGCCGCGGGAGTGATTGCCCGAAAATTGCGCATTTCGCCGCTGATTATCGGATTGACGATAGTCGCCATGGGCACTTCGCTGCCGGAATTGGCTGTGTCTGTTTCCGACGCGATTTCCTCCATAGGGGGAGAAAACGCCAACATGGCGATAGGAAACGTGGTGGGTTCGAACATCTGCAACATTTTGCTTGTTTTGGGCTTTTCGGTGGTATTTACGCCGATAGTCGTCAAGCGAAGCGTCAACCGTCGCGAAATTCCCATTTTGCTGTCCGTTACGGCGTTGATTGTCATTTTTATATGCTTGTTCGGCACACAACGCGCCGCGGATTTGCACGATATAGCCATTACGCGTTGGGAAGGCATTGTGCTTACCGTCGGAATTGTTTTGTACGTAACTTATTTGGTGGTTATGGCAAAGCGTCACCCCGAAAACATAGAAATTGCCGAAGAAGCACAGGTAAAGGACATGCCTTGGTGGAAGGCGATTTTGTTGGTGCTGTTGGGCGCGGCGGGCGTGTTTTTGGGCGGACAACTTGTGGTTTTCGGCGCGCGCGGGCTGGCTCTTGAGGGGGCGAGTGCCTTTGGATTGGACAGAGATTTGTCCGAGTCGCTTGTCGGACTGACAATTGTGGCGGTGGGGACTTCGCTGCCCGAGTTGGTAACAAGCACCGTTGCCGCCAAAAAGGGAGAAAACGAGCTTGCGTTGGGCAACGTGATTGGCAGCAACATTTTTAACTCGCTGTTTGTGTTGGGATTGTCGGCAACCGTCAACCCGTTGCTGTCGAACACGCAGGTGTTGGTGGACGCTTTTGTGATGCTTGCGGTTACGGCGCTGCTGTTTGTTTTCTGTTTGGGCGGACAGTTGCGCAGATACCACGGTGTTGTTTTGCTCTGTTGCTACGGCGCTTATTTGGTGTACCTTGTTTTAAGAACGGTGTTGGGGTGGAGTGTAGCATGATTTGGGAACTGATTTTCGTAAGCCTCGGTTTGGGCGTGGGGTTGGCTATGGACGCCTGCGCGGTATCCATGAGCAACGGTCTGAACGAACCCGAGATGAAAGTCGGCAAAGCATTGGGCATTGCCGGCGTTTTTGGGCTGTTTCAGGGAATTATGCCTATGATCGGTTGGCTGTGCGTCAGTTTGATAGTGGAAGAGTTTGCCAAATTTGAGGCGTGGATACCCTACATTGCGTTGGTGCTTTTGGCAATTATCGGCGTCAAAATGATTTTTGACGGCGCGCGAAAAAGAAAAGAGGACGAAAAACCCGTCAAAAAACTTACTTTTGCCGTGGTTTTGGTACAGGCAATCGCCACATCCATAGACGCGCTTTCCACGGGCTTTTCGCTGGTAGACATTGCCGGCACGGTGTGGTGGATGGCGTTGATTTCCTCTTGCACGATTGCGTTGATTACTTTTGGCATCAGCGTTGGCGGCGTGTATCTCGGAAAAAGGTTCGGTTTGCGCTTGGGCAACAAGGCGCAGATTGTCGGCGGCTGCATTTTGATTGCAATCGGTTTGGAAATTTTCGTCACGGGAGTATTTTTCTGAAAACATCCTTTTGTGTTCAAAATCGGAACATGGGGTAAAATTTTTACAAAAAAGAGGCGCGCACGGCGCTTCTTTTTTGGCTCTATGTCAAATGTTGGGGTGTAGGTAATTTCTCCAACATATAATTGAGTTAGCTACTCCCTCTTCCT
>CANRHN010000006.1 GCA_947630425.1 uncultured Clostridia bacterium
CGGACGTTTCGTCCGTAGTAGCGGAGAAAGCGAAAATTCCGTCTGCAATCGCGGGCGTGTACCGAGATTGCAGCCAATCTTGGGGGTGCTGGGGCAAGACCCCCAGCTAAGTCAAATTAAAAGAAGCCGCGTGTAGCGGCTTCCAAATGAGAACCCACACAAGTTGAGTGTACGAAACTTGTGTGGGAGAGGAGTAGCCGAGCGGTAGCAGTACCGACTGTACACCTACAGTTGGTGCTACCAAGCGAGTGCTACGACGACCGACCGAGGCGGCGCACCTATATAATAAAAATACCCCCGCTCCGACCTTATATAACAAGGAGCGAGGGTGTTCGCATGCAAAACAATCTGCAACGAGGGCGCATTGAGAAAATAAAAGATATAAAAACATGGAAAAAGGCTTCCCTATACAGAGAAGCCTGTTTTTTGCCCGAAGCGAAGCCGTTTTGCGGCGAATACCCGAGCGACACTGTGGTCGGAATTATTCGCACAACTCGGCAAAGTACTTGATTGTACGCACCATTTGCGTTGTGTAGCTGTTTTCGTTGTCGTACCAAGCAACCACTTGCACTTGATAAGTGTCATCGTCCAACTTGGAAACCATTGTTTGGGTCGCGTCGAAGATAGAACCGTGCGTCTCCCCTACGATGTCGCTGGAAACAATGGGATCTTCGTTGTAGCCGTAAGATTCGTTTGCAACGCTCTTCATGTAGGCGTTGATGCTTTCCTTGGTGATGTCGTGTCCCTTGACAACGGCAACAAGAATTGTTGTGCTGCCTGTGCAAACGGGAACGCGTTGTGCGGAACCGATCAATTTTTTGTCCAATTCGGGAATGACAAGTCCGATAGCCTTTGCCGCACCCGTCGAATTGGGAACGATGTTTTGAGCAGCAGCGCGCGCACGGCGAAGATCGCCCTTGCGGTGAGGTCCGTCCAAAACCATTTGGTCGCCCGTGTATGCGTGAACGGTCGTCATGATACCGCTGACAATGGGAGCGTAGTCGTTCAAGGCTTTAGCCATGGGAGCAAGACAGTTTGTTGTGCAGCTTGCAGCGGAAATAATTGTATCCTCGGGCTTCAGAATGCCTTCGTTTACGCCGTAAACAATTGTGGGAAGGTCGTTGCCGGCAGGTGCGGAAATGATGACCTTCTTTGCGCCCGCGTCGATGTGCGCTTGGCTCTTTGCCTTGCTGCAGTAAAAACCTGTACATTCAAGCACCACGTCTACGCGCAGCCTTCTCCAAGGAAGCTTTTCCGCCTTGGGTTCGGCGTAGATGTTGATGGTTTTTCCGTCCACGGTGATCGTGCCGGGGGTGATAACCTTTTTGTTTTCCTCGTTGATTACGGGTTCTGTGCTGCTGATTTCGTGCAAGTAACGTCCTTGTGCGGTGTCGTACTTCAACAGATGTGCAAGCATCTTGGGGCTGGTAAGGTCGTTGATGGCGACAATTTCATATCCCTTTGCGCCAAACATCTGCCTGAAAGCCAAACGTCCTATACGTCCGAAACCGTTGATTGCTACTCTGACTTTTTTTGCCATTGTGAGTTTACCTCCGAAAAAAAAATTTTAGTTGGTTTTGCAATACTTCTTTACTAAAAATAGGTATTGTGGTACAATATCCACGAAGCAAAAAGCTCCTTGTCGTCCAAATCCACCATTTTGAATTATAGCACATGGCACAAGGTTTGACAACAGGAAAACATAAATTTTTGCTATAAAATTCCGTTTTGACGTACATAAAATCTATTTATATCGGAGGAAAGAAAATGCCACTCGTAACAACAAAGGAAATGTTTGAAAAAGCCTACAAAGGCGGTTATGCCGTGGGCGCGTTTAACGTAAACGATATGGAAATGGTACAAGCCATCGTCGAAGCCGCAAACGAATGTCGTTCACCCGTGATACTTCAGGTTTCGGCGGGAGCGCGCAAGTATGCCAACCCCGTTTACCTCAAGCATCTGGTGGAAGCTGCCGTAGAAACAACGGACATTCCCATCGCGCTGCACCTCGACCACGGCGCGGATTTTGAAATTTGCAAATCCAGCATAGACGGCGGATTTACGTCCGTAATGATAGACGCAAGCTCCAAGCCTTGGGAGGAAAACATTGCGTTGACGCGTCAAGTTGTGGAATATGCCCACGCACACGGCGTTGTCGTGGAAGCGGAGCTTGGCAAGTTGGCAGGCGTTGAGGACGACGTAAAGGTGGACGCCAAGGACGCACTGTTCACCAGCCCCGACGAGGTGGAAGAATTTACCGCGCGCACGGGTATAGACAGCCTTGCGATCGCCATAGGAACAAGCCACGGCGCATACAAATTCAAGCCAGGTCAGGACCCCAAGTTGCGTTTGGACATTTTGGAAGAAATAGGAAAAAGACTGCCCGACTTTCCCATTGTGTTGCACGGCGCAAGCAGCGTGCCGCAAGACAAGGTGGCGATCGTCAACCAATACGGCGGCGAAATGCCCAACGCCATAGGTATTCCCGAAAGCGAATTGCGTAAAGCCGCGCAAATGGCTGTGTGCAAAATCAACATCGACAGCGACCTGCGCGTTACCTTTACCGCCGCCGTCAGAAAGCACTTTGCCGAGTACCCCTCTCACTTCGACCCCAGACAGTACTTGGGCGACGCTCGCGCAATGATGAAGGAAATGGTAAAACACAAAATTGTAGACGTACTCGGAAGCGCAAACAAGGCATAGCTTTTGAACGGGTTACTTTGCGATTAGTCCTCAGTGTTCATGCACAGCAACAGAATACCCGCTATAAGGCTGCAAAAAAGCAACGTACACACCTTCAACCCTACGCCTATCGGTTCGCGGTTTTCCAAACGACGGCAAACGCTTACCGTCAAAGGAATCGTCCACACAAGCGGAATGAGGAATGCAAAACCCGACAGAACGCAAGCCAAAATCATAAAAATTTTGACGACCGTCGCCATGACATTCTGGTTGGAATTGGAATTGGCATTGGCGCGGTACTCCGCGGTAGGACAGCCGCACTTGGGGCACACCACCGCTTCGTCCAAAAGTTCGTTGCCGCAGAAAGCGCAATATTTCATTTTTACCCCCTCGCCGTCCCACAAGGACGGCTTTTTTGTTTTTCACTAAAATTATACCGCTACTCTTACCGCTGTCAAGCGTAAATTTTGCTTTTTTTGCCGACGCGCTGCTTTTACCGCTTGCGGAAAAGCGTAAACCATCATTTTTTTTTGCATACTCGGGCATACTGTTTACGTCGACAAATGCGCTTGGAAATTTTGAAAAACAGGTTCACAGTTTACCGTTTGTTGACATTTATGTTTTATCATTTCACCGAAAATACCCGACGCAAAAATTGCGATTTCTACAAAATGGAAGAGAAAAGTATATGAAAATAACAATTGTCACAGATATTTTGGGACTTGAAAACAACGGAACGGTCAAAACCATAAAACGTCTCATAAACGGACTTGCGGACAAAGGACACGAGGTCAAGGTTGTCTCCCCTCTCAAAAATGACGAAAGCAACAACCCGAAATATTTTGCCGTGGAAAAAAGACATTTCGGCATATTCGACAAATATATTTCCAAAACAAACGGCGCGGATTTCGGCATTCCCGACAAAAACGTCTTGAGAAAGGCAATAGAGGGCGCAGATGTCGTCCACATTGTTTTACCCTTCAAAATGGGCAGAGCCGCGCTCAAAATTTGCAATGAGTTGCATGTTCCCTGCACGTCGGCGTTCCATTGTCAGCCGGAAAACGTTACAAGCCACATCTTTTTGAAAAATTCCGTAATTGCCAACAAACTTTTGTATCTTCGCTTTAGAAGGTTCTACAACAAAGTCAACTATATTCATTGCCCTTCGCAATTTATAGCCGACGAATTGGAAAAAAACAACTACAAAGCCAAAAAATATGTCATTTCCAACGGCGTCGTGCCAACCTACCGCCGCGAACGCGTAGAAAAGCCGCAGGACTACAAGGACAAGTTTGTGATACTGTTTACGGGTAGATACAGCAAAGAAAAACGGCACGATCTGTTGATAAAAGCCGTAAAAAACAGCAAATATGCCGACAAAATTCAACTTATATTTGCGGGAAACGGTCCGAACGAACGTAACATCAAAAAATATGCAAAAGGGCTCAAAAACCCTCCTCTTATGAAATTGTTCTCGCAGGAGGAGCTTTCCCGAGTTGTAAACTACTGCGACCTTTACGTTCACCCGAGCGACGTGGAGATAGAAGCCATTGCCTGCATCGAAGCCATGACTTGCGGTCTTGTGCCCGTCATAAACAACGCAAAAAAATCGGCGACAAAGGCGTTTGCGCTTGATGATAGAAATTTGTTCAAACAAAACGATTACAAAGACCTTACGCAAAAAATCGACTATTGGGTGGAACATCCCGCCGAAAAAGAGCAAATGAGCGATCGTTACGTGGAGTACGCCCAAAACTTCAACATAAGCAACTGCATAGACAAAATGATAGCGATGTTCCGCGACGCCATCGCGGAAAACAAGTAAACAACCTGCGATTTCCAATGAAAAAAGTTACATGGGGTGAGAAAAAATACTATTCCGACCTTACCGAGAACAGTTTTATGCACACCCGAATAGGCAAAGAGAAAAAAATACCCAACGACTACAAGTATGTTCCCAAAAGCAAATTGGTAAAATGCTTGCGCTTTTTGTTTTACTATATCGTTGCCGTACCTGTTTGTTGGATTTACGCCAAGCTGACTTGTTCCGTCAAGGTAAAGGGCAAAAAGAACATCAAAAAACTAAAGGGCGGAGCTGTTTTGATAGGAAACCACTCTCACCCCCTCGATTGTATGTTTGCCTCGGTTTTTGTGGCAGCTCCCAAAAGAAACTACATCATTGCAAACAAAGAGGCTGTCGAAGTGGTAGGCGGAAGGTACTTTACAAAAGCCCTCGGCGCACTGCCTCTCCCCGACAATATGAAGGGATTGGCAAATTTGTCCGACGCGGTTACAACGCTTTTGAAGCAGGGGAACAACGTGACCATTTTCCCCGAAGCGGCCATTTGGCCCTACTCCACCTTTCTCCGACCCTTTCCGTCGGCAAATTTTCATTACGCGGCGGTGGCAAACGTGCCCATTGTTCCCTTTGCGGTAACTTACCGCTACGCCAAACACCGTCCCTTACGCAAAAAGCCCAAAGTAAACGTGACGATTTCAGAACCAATCTACGCCGACAAGACTCTCGCCCTGCCCGCCCAAAAAAAAGATTTGGCAACGCGCACATTCAACGCCGTCAACCAAATTGTAAGCCGCGACAACGTTTCCTTTGTGGAATACGTCAAAAAAGATTAGTATCGTAAAAAATGGAGCTGTGACGTTAAACTTTTTTTATACAAAATGATACCAAAAACGACCTGAAAATATTTTTTTTCAAGTCGTTTTGTTGTTATTTTACACAAAAATTTTTGCCGCTTTAACGTTGTGAATATATGTCAACAAGGTTGAGCAAAACCTCGAGGCACTTTTCCATTTCCTCGCCTATGGCGTATTCGTACCTGCCGTGACAATTGTAGCCGCCCGTAAACAGATTGGGACAAGGCAACCCCTCGTAACTGAGCCGCGCGCCGTCTGTTCCGCCGCGAATGGGGCACACTTTGGGCGTAACTCCCGCCCGTTCCATTGCCAGCTTGGCGTTTTCCACAAGGTGAATGTGCGGAAGTATCTTTTCCTTCATGTTGTAGTAGCTGTCGGAAATGTCCGCCGTAACAGTGCCCTTGCCGTACTTGTCGTTAAGAAACTCCACCGCTTTTGCAAAAAGCGTTTTCTTTTGCTCGAATTTGGCGCGGTCGTGGTCGCGAATTATATAGTACCCCGTTGCGCTGTCGCAAGTGCCCTGCATGCTGTCAAGGTGAAAAAATCCTTCATAGCCGCTTGTGTAGCGCGGATTTTGCTCAACGGGCAGCATGCCCTGAAGCTCCATAAGCACCAAATTTGCGTTGATCATGACGTCCTTTGCCGACCCCGGATGAACAGACAGTCCTTTGACGGACACCTTTGCGGACGCGGCGTTAAAGTTTTCGTATTCCAACTCGCCCACACCGCCACCGTCCACCGTGTATGCGCCGTCCGCGCCAAAACCCTTGACGTCAAAGAAATCCGTTCCGCGCCCCACTTCTTCGTCGGGGGTAAAGGCAATTTTCAAAACGCCGTGCTTCAACTCGGGACGGGACGTAAGCGTTTCCGCAAGCGTCATAATCGCGGCAACGCCAGCCTTGTCGTCTGCGCCCAACAGCGTTGTGCCGTCGGAGCTGATGACCGTTTGCCCCAGGTGATTTTTCAAATCGGGAAAATCCCGCGGAGACAGAACCAAACCATTGGCAAGAGCAATGTCGTTGCCTTGATAATTTTCGGTAACTATGGGCTTGACGTCCTTGCCGCTGACCGCCGACGAGGTGTCTACGTGCGCGACAAAGCCCAAGGCGTAGTTGCTCTCGACGTTGGCGGGAATGGTCGCGTACACATAGCCGTAGCAATCCATGCGGGCGTCAATGCCCATTGCCGTCAATTCGTCTTTCAGCAAGCGAAGCAAGTTTTTTTGCTTGTCGCTGCTGGGAAACCGTTCCACGTCGGGCACGGACTCGGTGTCGATGCGCACATATTTCAAAAATCGTTGTAAAAGTTGTTTGTTCATGATGTTTTCCTTTTGTCAAAATGTCGCCCCGAATTTTTCCTACAATCGCCGAACGTAAGGGGCAAACGGGGCAAATCAATTGCCGCCGCGTTCTTCGTCAAGATAGGTAGCTTCGATATCGGCAACATGCAAAAACAACGCCAATTTGAACTTGGCAAGCGCTTCGCTGAGAGCATAGCTGCCGCCCTTGACGCGTTCGTCAAAGCCGCCCATGTGCCAATTTATCGCCATTGCTTCCTCCGCGGAAAGTTGCATATACCGAGAAACAATGAACACGGACTTTTCGCCGTGACCGTAGGGAAACTTTTCTTCCACCTTGTAGAAGGGCTTTTTTACCCATTCGCCCTCTTCCTTGACGTTGCGGTACTCCGTCACGTAGTAGTTCACCTTGCACACGTCGTGCAACAAACCGCACACGGCAATTGTTTCGTCGCTGTAAATTTTGGCATAATCTTCGCCGTACTCCTGCCGCAAAATGGTTTTAAGCCGCTTGTACACGTTGATGGAGTGCCGGCACAAACCGCCCGTTTCCGCAAGATGAAATCTGCCCGAAGCGGGCGCGGTGAAAAAGTCGTTGTTCTGAAGGTAATCCATCAGCTTGTCCGCACCCTCTCTGTGAATGTTGGCAAAAAAGATGTCGGAAAATTCAGCCTTGACAAGATCGATATCCATAATTTTCTCCTTAGATGTTTTTAAGCTGCTCCAACCATGCCGAAATGTCAAAACGCACGTTGGCAGGGCTGGTAGAGGGCAATTGTATAACGGGCAAATTGCCTCGGTAGGTTTCCTTTGTTATGCGGTAGGCGGTTGCACCGTTGCACAGCAATTTGTTCAGGCGGCAATGAGCCGACACTTCTTCCAAATCCACCGTCAGGTAGTCGCGAATGTCGGAGTCCATCGAGCCTTCTATGGTGCAGCTTGCCACCACGTCCCACAGCGCAATTCCGTGAGAAAGGCACAGTTGCTTTTTTTGCTCCACTGTTTGCGGAAGCCGCTCGCCGAATGCCACACAAAGCGTTGACCAAAATCTGTTGCGCGGATTTCCGTAGTAAAAAGCCTGTTCGCGAGATTTTACGGAGGGAAAGCTGCCCAAAATCAACACGCGGCTGTTGCCGTCGAATATTGGTTGAAAGCCTTGGTATCTCATATTATACTACGTTTTCCTTTTTGTTGCAACATAGCCGTAACGCTTGTTGTTGACGACAATCATCGCAACGCACAGTGCGGTTGCCAACAACTCGGCAACGGGAGTAGCCAACCAAATTCCGTCCAAGCCGAACAACGGCGGCAAAACAAAAATGCACGCAAGCTGAAACACAAGCGTTCGTCCGAAGGACACGATTGCCGAAACAAGTCCGTTGCTGAGCGCGGTAAAAAACGACGAACAAAACATGCAAAAGCCGCTGAACAAATAGCACACGGAGTAAATTCTCATTCCCCGAGCGGTCATTTGCAGCAACGCGGGGCGGTCGCTGACGAATATCATTGCAATCACGTCGGCAAGAGCCACCGCCGATACCGTCATGACAATTTCCGTTACTGCCACAATTACCAGGGATTTTTTGAAAACGTTTTGCAACTGCGGTTTGTTTTGCGCGCCGTAGTTGTAGCCCACTATGGGCGCAACGCCCAAGCAGTAGCCTATGAATATTGCAATGAACACAAACTGTACGTACATTATCACGCCGAATGCCGCAACGCCGTCGTCGCCTACCGTGCGTATCAACTGCCAATTGTAAACAATGGAAACAAGGGACATGGAAATGTTGCCCAACAGCTCCGACGAGCCGTTTACGCAGGCTTTAAGCAGCACTTTTCCGTTCCATTTGGGTCGAACAAAGCGCAACAAACTTGAATTTTTGCAGGCAAAGTACACAATGGGAGCAAAACCGCCCACCACCTGCGCCAACGCCGTTCCCAAAGCCGCGCCCGCCGCGCCCATTTTGCAACCGACGATAAACAGCGCGTCGAACACGATGTTCGTCACGCCGCTCGCCACGGTAAAAACAAACCCCAGCTTGGGCTTTTCCGCCGTGATAAAAAAGCTCTGAAACAAATTTTGCAGCAAAAAGAACGGCATTGCGCAAAGAATTATTTGCGAATATACAACCGCGTCCTCAAGCACAACGCCCTTTGCGCCTATCAGCTCGGCTATCGGGCGCATGGCAAAGAAAAACGCCGCCGCCAAAATGATACCAACAAGCTCCGTTGTCAACACCACCAATGTAAAATACTTGTTGGCAAGCTTTTTGTTGCCCTCGCCGAGCGTTTTCGACACCACCGCCGTACCGCCCGCGCCGAACATAAACCCGAACGCGCCCATAATCATCAACACGGGGAATATCAAATTGATTGCGACAAAAGCCTCGTCCCTTGCAAAATTGGAGACAAAAATGCCATCCACCACCGAATAGACAGAGGTAAAAATCATCATCAACACGGGACCGGTACAAAAACGCAACAGTTTGCCGTAGGTAAAGTTGTCGGAAAGCTGTATTTTCATAAATATATATTATACTATAACAATGCCCAACAAATGTCAAACGAAGTCCGCAAAGCGTAACATTTTTTTTGCAAAAACCATATTGTAAAACAGACTGAAACAGTCAAATACGAAAGTCGAGCTTCTCGGCGAATGGAGGTAAAAATGTTCAACGGAATGTTCAACGAAGGCAACTACGAAGGCAACGGCAACTGCGGCGGCGGTTGCGGCGGCGGACTGAACTTCGGCGGCTGCAATTGCACTTGGATTTTGCTCATAATCCTGTTTTTGTGCTGCTGCGGCGGAAAGCTCAAAAACTTCAGTCTCAACGTCAATCCCTGCTGCCTGATCCTGCTGACGGCGCTGTTGTTCTGCACCGGCGGAATTTCGGTAGGTCACGGCTGCAAATAAATTTTTTCAACACTCTCTTGTACATAACCAACGACAAAAAAGGACCGCTCGGACGAGCGGTCCTTTTAGATTTACTCCGACCAAACACGAGGCAATCGGAGCGAAAATTACTTCTCCTGAGGTTCGTCGTCCTGCTCAAGCTCCAATTCCTTGTTGGCAAATCCTTTGCCGAGAACTTCCTTGACGTTCTCCACATAGGCAAACGCATTCGGATCGATGTGGTTGATGATGCGCCGCGCCTTGACAAGCTGATTTTTGTTGATAACGCACAGCAGCATTTCTTTTTGAGCGTGAGAGTAGCCGCCCATCACCTTGACGGAAGTCAGTCCGTGCTTGAGTTGCGTGACAAGCGCGTCCGCCATTTCCGCAGATTTGTCGGTGGTAATTTCCAGCTCTATTGCCGAAGAAAAGCCCTTAAAAATTGCTTCCTGCACAATTTCGCAAATAAACAGCGCGGCAATGGAGTAAATAAACATGTTTACGGCGTCCGACGCGCTTTTGTTTACCAACCCGTACACCAACGAGGAAACCGCGATAACAACGGCGTTTGCCGCCAAAATGAAGCGAATGGCGTCGCTACTGCTCTTTTGGGAATGTTTTTGCACGATAAGTCCAACAATATCCGTACCGCCCGTAGAAGCGTTTACGGAAAGCAGCAACGGCAGCGACAAACCGTGCAACGCGCCGCCCAACAGCACGTACAACACGTTGTCGTAGTTGCCGTCGGCGTCGGACATGATGCCCTTTACAAACTCGGAGACATTGCACACTCTCAAAACCACCAGCTCCACTGCCAACAACAGCACGTAAACCGTCGTTTTCAGCGCAAAGCGTCTGCGGTAGTTGCAAAAGCAGTAAATGATGATGGGAATGTTGATTGCAACCAGCCAAAGTCCTGTTGAAAAATACCATTTGGAAGAGTCGAGACGCGTCAACAGCAAATCGCAAAGGGCGGAAATGCCCGTCACACCGCCCACAATTGTGTCGGTAGGGAGCAAAAAAACTTCTATCGATACTGCCGTGGCAAGACTTGCAAGAAAAATGATGGCGTACTGCCTCAAATTGTACAAAAAGCTGCGTTTTACCTGCGGATGAGAATTTTTCATTTGACCTTGTAACTCCTGTTGAATGTGGGACGGCTGAACACGTCGTAGACGTCTTTTACAAACACAAACGCGTGCGGATCGCGGGCGGCGATCAGCTGTTTGAGATGAATGCGCTGACGATACTGTACCACCACCATGACAATCTTGCGCCCGGGAGCGTCGGGAGAGTTGGGGCTGACGTCCAAACAGCTGCATCCGCGCTTGAAGTAGTTGGTGATGTCGGCGGCAAGCTGCTCGTACTCCGTTGTGACTATCATAAATTTTTGCGGGTGATTAAATCCGCGCTTGAACATTCCCATAAAGGTAGAACCGAGAACAACGTACGTCAAAGAGTACATCACTATCGTACCGTTTGCGCCGTTTTCGTGTTGTATCACAATTACAATTACGCTTCCCAACACCGCAATCAAAAAGTTTGCGGTCATTATAACTTTGGAAAGGTCGATTTCCGGATGAAATTTGGCTACAATCCTCGCAATTATTTCCGTTCCGCCGTTAGAGCCGTTGTACTCGCTGGCAATGTACATGGAAAAGCCAATCAACACCGCGGCAAAAATTACCGCGATTATAGGTGATTCCGTAAATTGAAAATCGGGAAAATAAGGCAAAATTGCCAATGCGCCCGTGCAAACGACGGTTGCGTAAATGGTTTTGACGGTAAAGTCGCCCCTCAAAAACACAATGGAACAAATCAAAAGGGGGATGTTTATCACAAAATACACCGCAGACATCATCTGATCGTAGGAAAATGTTTTGATGAACAATTCCAAAATGTACGTGATTGCCGAACTCAACCCGCTAAAGCCGCCGGCAATAAGCCTGGACGGGTTCAAAAAGGTGTAAAGCGTAATGGCGTTGAGTATGCCCGCAACCGTCATCCAGACATATTCCTTCAGCTTGATCAGAAAATTTTTTGCCGTTAGTTTCTTCAAAATTTTGTCCTCTTTTAAGCAAAAGAGATTTTGTACTATAACAATACAAAATCTCCTTGAACAATATAATCCTTTACTTCAAATAAGTCAATTGTTTGAAAGGTTTTAAGCAAATTTTGTCACAGCTTTGAAGGAAGCTTTTTGAGTATCACGTAGCCGTTGTGCTGCAGGTGACAGCTCTTTGAGTACTTCCGACCCGTCAACATGTCCTCGTAGGTGTCTCCGAGGTACAGCTTGTACACCTCGTCGCCGCGGTTGACCGCCACTATCGCATGGGAATCCGTTTCCGTGTCCACCCGTTCAAAGGCGTATACGCCGCGCTCCGCAACCAACTCGTGAAAGTCCCCCTCGGAAAACGCGGGGAATTTTCTCAACTCGCCCAGCCTGCGGTAGAAATCCAAAATCAACTTGTTTTCTTCGCCCCAAGGGTAGCAGGCGCGGCAGAACGGGTCTTTGTACCCTTCCATCGCCACCTCGTCACCGTAAAAAACGCAAGGGAAGCCGAAAAACGTGTACTGCAACACCGCGGCAATCTTAAGCAGCTTGCAGCCTTCCTTGTACTGGTAGTCGTTGAGGCGCGTGCGTGCCATTGCCTCTTTGGGAGAGTTGTCGAGACGAGTGCCCGCCAAATTGGTGAGAATTCTGATTGTGTCGTGCGTGCCCAAGATGTTCATCAAATTGTTGCGCACATAGCGCGGGTAATTGTTTACCAAATCGAACACCACGCCGCTCAGCGCACGCTCGTTGCCCTCTCTCACAAAAGAAATTATGCCGTTCATCAGCGGGTAGTTCATCACGCTGTCCAGCTGACTGCCGTCAAGATAGTGACGACGCACGCCGTAGTCCACCTTGTTGGAGGCGTCCTCCCACACTTCGCCTATCACAACGGAATCGGGCTTTTCGTTTTTGGCGGCGGCGACTATCTTGTCGAGCATGCAGTCGTCGATTTCGTCTACCACGTCCAACCGCCAACCGCTTGCGCCCGCTTTCAGCCAACGGGGCACAATGCCGTTTTTGGAAGTAAAGTACCTTTGCGCGCCCTTGCTGTGGGCGTTGATACGGGGCAGACTTTGAAAATTCCACCAACATTCGTAGCTTCCGTCGGGATGAATGTTGAACCAATCGCGGTAGGGCGAATTTACGTCGTTGTACGCTCCGCCTTCGCTGTACTTTTTTCCGCGGTTGAAGTACTTGGACGTGCTGCCGACGTGATTGAACACGCCGTCCAGCACCACGCGCATACCGCGTTTTTCCGCTTCCTTGCACAGCTCGGCAAAGTCCTCGGCACTGCCGAACATGGGGTCGATCGCCTCGTAGTCCTCGGTATCGTACTTGTGATTGCTGTACGCCTTGAAAATGGGGTTGAGGTACAGCACAGTGACGTTAAGCGAACGAAGGTAGTCCAACTTGGAAATGACGCCCTTAAGGTTGCCCCCGAAGAAGTCTCTGTTGCGCACCACACCGTCCTCTTCGCGGTAGAAGGGCTGTTCTCCCCAATGGCGCATAATTTTGTCCTCGGTGGCAACAGTGTCGCCGCTTGCGGCAAAGCGATCCACCATTATCTGATACATCACGCCTTTGTTGAGCCAATTGGGAGTTTCGAACTGCTTTTTGTACACGGAAAGTTGGTAAGGTCGAACGTTTTCAAAAAACATTGTCGCCTTGTTTTGCTCGCCGTTACCTATATAACGCTCGAAAGTGACCCCGTCCATCACAAAGTAGTACCAGTAAAGTCCTTTTTTGAGCTGAACGTCGGCAAGATAGTTGTCGTAGCCGTCGCCGCTCCAATCCTTGTACATAACGTACTCGTTTTGCAAAGAACCGTCGTCGCTGTACACCACAAGCGTCACCTTGGAAGGGTTGACGACCTCGTGTATCTGCAGGCGTATACCGAAACGCACGCCTTCGCCCACTGCACCTACAATGGATTTGTAAAATTCGTCGGTGGGATTGTATCTTACGTAATCCATCACATTCTCCAAATTCTGGTTGCGTATTCCTTTACCGCGCGGTCTGCGGCAAAGCGTCCCGCCTCGGCAATGTTTTTGAGGGACATTCTGTTCCAACGATTTGCGTCCTTGTACGCCGCGTCCATTTTGTCGTATGCCGCCATGTAGTCGCTGAAATCGGCAAAGCACATGTACGGGTCGGCAATTGGGTAGTTCCGCAACAGGTAGTTGCTGATGTTTTCGAATGTTTCGCCGGCAAACCCGTTGTTCAATTCTTCGATAATTACGCGCAATCTGGGCAACTTAAAGTAGTAAGACGTGCTGTTGTAGCCCGTTTCCCACAATTCGGCAACTTCCTTTGCGTTCATTCCGAAAATAAATATGTTGTCGTCGCCGACGCTTTCGTGAATTTCCACGTTTGCGCCGTCCAACGTGCCGAGGGTTATCGCGCCGTTGATCATGAACTTCATGTTGCTTGTGCCGCTCGCCTCTTTGCCCGCAAGAGAAATTTGCTCGGAAATTTCCGACGCGGGAATCAATTCCTCCGCCATGGTAACGCAGTAGTTTTCCATAAACACGACGTTGAGCTTTTCGCGCAGCTTGGGTTTGCTTTCCAAATCTTTTTGAATACAGCAAATAAGTTTGATAACTTCCTTTGCGGCGTAGTAGCTCGGAGCGGCTTTTGCTCCGAAAATGAATGTTTGCGGAGTGACGTCCAAATCGGGATTTTCTTTCAGGTCGTGGTAAAGCGAAATGATCTTGAGAACGTTCAACAACTGACGCTTGTACTCGTGCAGCCGCTTGATTTGCACGTCAAAACGCGTGTCGGGGGCGATTTTTACTCCCAAACGCTGCATTGCGCGCTGTGCAAAACGCTCTTTGTTGGCAAGCTTGATTTCCGCCATGCGCTTGTGTACGCTTTCGTCGTCGAGGAACGCGTTGAGCTTGGTCAGTTGAGAAGCGTCGGACACAAATCCGTCCCCAATCAAGTCCTTTATCAGTCCGGTCAAACCGGGGTTTGCCTGACACAGCCATCTGCGGTGAGCGATGCCGTTGGTCACGTTGGTAAACAGCTCCGGCTCCAGCTCGTAGAAATTTTTGAACAAATTCTTTTTGAGTATGTCGCTGTGCAACTCGCTGACGCCGTTGACGCTGTGAGAGGAAATGATGGAAAGGTTTGCCATACGCACCTGTCCGTAAGCAATGATTGCAAGATCGGAAACCTTTTTGAAGTCCTGAGTTTTTTCAAAAAATTCCTTGCAGGCGCGTTCGTTGATTTCCACAATTATCTGGTAAATGCGCGGAAGCAAACGTTGGAAAATATACTCGGGCCAACATTCCAAAGCCTCTGCCATAATGGTGTGATTGGTGTAAGCGGTGACGGATTTTACCATACTCCACGCCTTGTCCCAATTCATGTGATATTCGTCTATAAAAATACGCATCAGCTCCGGTCCGCAAAGCGCGGGGTGTGTGTCGTTGATGTGCACGGCGACAAGATCCGTAAACTTGTCGAAATTGCCGTAACGCTTGTAGTGGTCGCTGACAACGTTTTGCATTGCCGCCGACACCAAAAAGTACTCCTGCTTTAAGCGCAGCGTTTTGCCTTCCTCGTGGTCGTCGTTGGGGTAGAGTACCTTTGTGATCATTTCCGCTTGAGATTGCTCCTCGAGAGCGCGCAGATATTCGCCCTGACCGAATGTGCGGAAGTCGAAGGGCTTGTTGGGACGAGCCGCCCACAAACGCAGCACTCCGACTGCGGTTGCGTCGTAGCCCTCCACCACCATATCGTAGGGGAAAGCCTTGACTTCCTGACAATTGACCTGTTCATAAACGGGTCCTTGATCCGTCCATACTTCCTTTACTTCTCCGCCGAAACGCACCACCTGCGCTTTGTCGGCGCGTTCCTTTAGCCACACTTCTCCGCCGGGAAGCCAATTTTCCGGTAGCTCCGTTTGCCAACCGTCCACAATTTTTTGTTGAAAGAAACCGTATTCAAAACGAAGAGAGTGCCCCATGACAGGGTAGTTTTCCTTGGCAAGACAATCCAAGTAGCAAGCGGCGAGTCTGCCCAGTCCGCCGTTGCCCAATCCCGCGTCCGGTTCGCAATCGTACAAATCCTTGATGTCAACGTAGTAGTACTTTTTGAGGGTGTCCGCAAACAAATCTTCAATTTCCATGTTGAAAAGATTGTTTTTGAGGCTGCGCCCCATCAAAAATTCCATTGACAAGTAGTGAACCCTTTTTCTGTCGCGCGCCTTGTGTTGTCTGTTGAAAGCCGTGCGTTTTTCCAAAAGCATGTCCCTGACCACGCTTGCCACGCATTTGTACAGCTGCGCGTTGGTCAGCTCGCTTGCGGAAATTCCGTACGCCTTGTTGGACGCGCTTTCTATCATATCTTTTATGCGAGATTTGGTAAGATTTACGTATGAAGTTGCCATTTGGTTACTCTCCCTGTTTTTTTTGTTTTGTTGCGGGCTTGTAGTAGTACAGAACGCTGCCCGCGGGCATTGTAAACTCGGCATAGCCTTCCGGTGTGGTGTGGATTTCCTCCACAACGTCCACGCCTCTGCCGCCGTACTTGGACGCGTCGCTGTCGAGGATCAGCTTGTAGTCTCCCGCGTCCATGTAAAAACCGTACTTGCGGTAATCGTAGATGCTGAAATTGATTATCACCAACACCACGTCGCCCTTTTTGTCTACGCGTTCGAAGGCAAGCACCGAATTGCCGCTGTCGTCCGCCAATCTCCACCTGAAGCCCGTCCAATCGGAATCGTTTTGGTAGAGAGGCTTGTACTTTTTGTAAATGTTGTTCAATTCCTGAACAAACAGCTTGTGACTGTCATGCTTGGGGTAGGTCAAGAGCATCCAATCCAGCTCGCGATCCTCGCTCCACTCGTTCCACTGCGCAAGCTCCACTCCCATAAAGTTGAGCTTTTTTCCGGGATGAGCGTACTGAAAACCCAACAGGGCTTTGAGCTGCGCAAACTTGGCGTCGTAGTCGCCGAACATTTTGTTTATGAGACTGCCCTTTAGGTGTACCACCTCGTCGTGCGACAAGGGCAAAATAAAGTTTTCGCTGTAGGCATAGCACATGGAGAACGTAAGCTGATTGTGATGCTCGGCGCGCCAGAGCGTGTCCGTTTTCATATAGCTCAGTACGTCGTTCATCCAGCCCATATTCCATTTGTAATTGAAGCCCAATCCGCCGACGTAAGTGGGATGAGTGACCTTGGGGAAAGCCGTGGACTCTTCCGCCACAAACAGCGCGTACGGACAAGCCTCAAAAACCTTGCAGCTGAGCTTTCTCAAAAAGTCGATTGCCTCGAGGTTCTCCTTGCCGCCCCATTTGTTGGGACGCCACTCTCCGTCGCGACGGTCGTAGTCGAGGTAAAGCATGCTTGCCACCGCGTCCACACGCAAACCGTCCACGTGGAACTCTTTGAACCAGTAGAGGGCGTTGGAAACAAGGAAGCTCTGCACCTCGTAGCGCGAGTAGTCGAAAATGCGCGTGCCCCAGCTTTTGTGTTCCTTTTTGAATTCGTCTGCGCTCTCGTAACAGCAAGTGCCGTCAAATTCTATAAGCCCGTGCGCGTCCTTGCAGAAATGCGCGGGGACCCAATCCAAAATGACGCCTATGCCCGCCTTGTGGAATTTGTTTATAAGATATTTCAAATCGTCGGGCGTGCCGTAACGACTTGTAGGCGAGTAAAATCCCGTCACCTGATAGCCCCAGCTGCCGTCAAACGGATGCTCCGCCAAGGGCATAAACTCCACGTGCGTGTAACCCATTTTTTTGACGTAGGGCACAAGATACTTGGCAAGATCGCGGTAGCTGTACATACGTCCGTCATAGTGACGACGCCAACTGCCCGCATGCACCTCGTAGATGTTGACGGGGGACTTGTAAATGTCCTTTTTCTTTTGCTTTTGAATCCACTGCTCGTCCGACCACTCAAATGGTTGCTCGGGGTCGTAAATTATGCTGGCGGTTTTGGGACGTACCTCGCTGTAGCGCGCGTAGGGGTCGGCTTTGTAAAGTATGCTGCCCCACTGCGTTGTGATAGCGAATTTGTAGCAGTCTCCGGGGCGAGCCTCAATGGTGATTTGCCATATACCGTCCTCAAGCTGCAGCTTGTCGTGGGCAAACAACCAATTGTTGAAGTCTCCCACCACGCACACGTCCTTGGCGTTGGGCGCCCACACCGCAAAATGATACAGTCCGTCGCTCACCTTGTGACAACCGAGCAACTCGTAAGCGTCGGTGCTTTCTCCGTTGTAGAAGTTTGTAAATCTGTTCATTGTCAGTCCTCCGTTCTATGCGTTTTGACTGTAAGTTCTTTTAACCAACGGGCGTTGCTTTGAGAAAAATCGCCGCGTTGCGCCATATACTTCCAACACCCGAGCGTGCCCGGAATGTTCATGCGCATAGATGTGTCGTTTTCCGCAATGTCCTGCATGCTGTAGATGACCAATTCCGCTCTGCTTTCGGCAAGAAGCGTTAACAACTTGTGCGCAATATGCTCGCCGTCGGGCAGCCCCGTAACGTTGAGTACGGTCTGCTGTTGCCATGGCGCAAGACTTTGCCACCACCCGAGAGTGGTATCGTTGTCGTGCGTGCCGAGGTACGCAACGCAGTGTTTGTTGAAATTGGCGGGCAAAAACGGATTGTTGGGATTGCCGTCGCAGCCGAATTGCACGATCTTCATGCCGGCAAGTCCGCACCTGTCCCTGAGCTCCAACACGCTGTTGGGAATGTCCCCCAAATCTTCGGCAATTATGGTAAGCTCGGGAAAGCTGTCCTGTATGTGCTTGAGGAACTCGTAGCCCACGCCCTTTCTCCAACGTCCTCTGCGCGCCGTTTGTTCGCCGTACTTGATTGCATAGTAGCTGTCAAAGGCGCGGAAGTGGTCTATACGCAACACGTCCATAAGCTCGGCGCACTTGCCCACGCGTTTCGTCCACCAATCGAAGCGTTCCTTCTTCATGGCGTCCCAATCGTAGAGGGGGTTGCCCCACAACTGCCCGTCCTCGCTGAAGTAGTCGGGCGGAACTCCCGCCACCCAACTCGGACGTCTGTCCTCCGTCAGCTCGAACAGCTCGGGGTGCGCCCACACGTCGGCGGAGTCGTACGCAACGTAAATGGGAATGTCCCCTATCAGCTTGACGCCCGCCTTGTGCAGTTTGCCGCGAAAGGTCTTCCATTGCTTGTCGAAAATGTACTGACAAAAGACAACGTAATCAATTTCGTCCGACAGCTCGGACGCATAACGCTCGAGCGTTTCGGCGTTGCGCATACGAACGTCCTCGTCCTCCCACTCCAGCCACGATTTGCCGCCGAAATGTTTTTTGAGGGCACAAAACAACGCGTAGTCTTTGAGCCAAAAATCATTATGCTCGCAAAACTCCGCGTAATCTTTGGGAGGATTGTTTTTAAGAAAGTTTTTGAAAGCCTCGCGCAGCAGCTTTTCTTTGTGAAAAATGGCGTAGCCGTAGTCGTTTCCGCGAGCATGCCTTGTGCATTCCGACAAAGTTTCCTCGCTCACCAAACCGTCGCGACAAAGCTCCTCGGCGTCGATCACAAGCGTGTTGCCTGCAAAAGCCGACGGAGACGCGTAGGGAGAATTTACAAAATCGGTGGGAGTGATGGGAAGTATCTGCCAATAACGCTGCTTGGCTTCGCGCAAAAATTTAATAAACCTGTCCGCCTCGGCAAGAGTGCCGACGCCGCTTGTACTCGGCAAGGACGTGATGTGTAACAAAATTCCGCTTGATCTCATAGCTTTCCTCAATATAAAAAATAAACATGGTTCAGCCGAACGCAACAAGTTCGATTTGCACCAATGTATATTCTATCATTTCTTTTGGTTAAAAGCAATTATTTGAAATCAATTGACGGGAAAAAAGTAAACAAATGCGAAGTTTACGGCGGCAACGACGTTTGCGGGCAAAAAAAGGTTGACAAGTTTGCAAGGCGAGAATATAATAGTAAAAAAACGAATAACCGATGGAAATGTGGGAGAAATCCCGTGTCCATTCGCCTCGGCAATGCAACGACAGACTAATATTTTAGTTTGTCGTTTTATTTTTAGGTATGAACACAAGCAAAAAACAACATCTGATAGGGCTTATAATGTTATGCGCCGTTGCGGTGTTTTGGGGAGCGGGCTTTGTGCTTAACGCGCAGCTGCTTAACCTTAGCTTTGCCGACGCGCCGCAATTGCTTAACGCTTTGCGTTTTGCGGTGTCGGCGCTGTGTTTGCTTGCCGTTTTCAACAAGAGGTTGCGCTTCAACAAAAAATTGCTTCTTTACGGGTTTGTTGGGGGAACGCTGCTTTTTGTGGGATTTTCCACACAGTTGATAGGCATCAAGTACACCACCCCCTCTCACAGCGGATTTTTTACGGCGTTTTACGTGGTGTTAGTTCCCTTCATTGCTTGGATCGTCTACCGCAAACATCCTCATTGGTCGGTTTGGCTGTCCGCGGCAATTGCGGTTGCTGGCTTTGTGGTGCTGAATTTCAGCAAAAAAGAAAGCGGCGCGTCCTTGAAAGGGGACTTGATCACGCTTGTGGGCGCGTTTTGCTTTGCGTTGCAAATCGTCTGGGCGGACTACCTGCTGAAGAAAAACAAAACCGACCACATTCAACTGACCTTTTGGCAGGTGACTTTTGCAGCAGTGCTGTTTGTGCTGTACACGTTGATATTTGAAAGCAAAAACTATTCCGCAATGCGCTTTGACGCAGGCAAGGAGCTTTGGCGTTTGGCAATTGTGATACTTTGCGGAACGGCATTTGCCTACTACGCGCAAACGTTTGCGCAAACGCACCTTACGCCCTCCGAAACCTCTTTGATAATGGCGTGCGAATCGCCCATAGGCGCGTTTTTGTCCATTGTGGCGGCTATGGAGTCGTTTGCGTGGCAGACCATTGTGGGCGGCGTGATGGTGATTGCCGCCGTTGTGCTTGTGGAAACAGTGCCCCGCCTGCATAGGAAAAAACCGAAAGCCGACGTCGACCAAAACGCAAAGGAAGAAAACCGTGATCAACAAAACGATTGACACCAAGCCGACCGAATCCGCGCGCAACTCCAACTTCGAAGCGTTGCGTATCGTGTCGATGCTGCTCATTGTTGCCCACCACTTTGCGGTTCACAGCAACTTTGACCTAAACGCGCCCCTTGGCTTTAACACTGCTTTGCTGCAACTGCTGATACTCGGGGGAAAAGTGGGCGTCAACTGCTTTGTGTTGACAAGCGGCTATTTTTTGGTTACGGATCGCAAATTGTCGCTATGCAAGATAGCAAAACTGTGGTTCAAGGCGTTGTTGTACTCGGTGGTAATTTTCGCCCTGTTTTGTCTGACGGGACAATGCGATTTCAGTTTAGACAAACTTGTTGACGCGTTTACACCGCTGCTTACCAATCAATGGTGGTTCTTGACCGCTTACGCGTTGCTCTTTTTGTTGCACCCCTTTGTAAACGCGGCGTTGCGCAATTTGAGCAAACGTTCCTACCTTGCGTTACTTTGCGTGTTCTTCGCTCTGTTTTGTTTGCTGCCGACCGTAATGAACTATACCGACAACTCCACGCCCGTCAATTTGCTGTGGTTTTTGATCCTTTACGCGGTGGGAGGCTATGTCAAACTGCACGGTTTGCCAACAAAATTGAAATGTCTCCATTGGTCGCTGCTTGCTATCGGCGCATATGCTCTGACTTACGTCATCAGCATTGTGACGGTCGCGCTGGGCTACGGGGTGTTTTACCTGCAGATGTACGATATTCGTATGTTTGCCGTTTCGGCGTTGATGTTTGCAGCCGTCGCGACGGCAGCGCCGCGCAGCAGCAGAGCCGTCAACCTGATTGCTTCCGCAACATTCGGCGTGTATCTTTTGCACGACAACATGCAGTACGTTCGCTATTGGCTGTGGCAAACGTTGCTTGCGGGACGAAACTTTCAGTACTCCTCTTGGTTGATCGTCTATGCGCTCGGCTCCGTTGCGGGCGTATACGCCCTTTGCACAATCATAGATTTACTATACGAATTAAGCGTCGGAACGCTGCTGAAAAAGGCGGAAAACACAACCTGGGGTAGGAAAATAAACAATATTTTTACAATCAACATCGGCTGAAAACCCGACCAAACGCGTTTCGTGTTGTACTGTGAGTATAATTTGTTCTGTTGTACGGTAAAAAATCGGCATATATCAAAAAAACGGTCTGCGCACCAAACGCAAACCGAATTTTTTTGTTTTTATCAAAACATATTCAGCACATTGAAGCCTAAAATTCCCAACAACGCAAGTATGGAGAAAATCCAGAACAGCGCTTTGAAAACCTTTTTCTTGCCCTTGGAGTGCTGATAGGCGGCGAGGAAAACGCTCACAAACAGCGCAATGTTTGCAATAAGGTTCATCACGCTCACCAATCTGCCCAAAACGCCCGAGCCATTGATAACTCCCCATTTCATGAGGCATTGGAACACAAAAGTCACAATTCCCGCAATGCCGGAAATGATGATACCCCAAAACGCCGTTGCCTTTACAATGCCGTAGTTAGTTGAAGATCCCGATGATTTTTTTGCCATAAAAGTCCATCTCCTTTTTTTGATGCGCCCCTATTATACCACCGCCGCCACCCCAACGCAAGCACTTTTTCCTTTTGTTGTAGGTTGAAGACTGCGCAAAATGTTGCCTTTATTCTCATTTATAAAAATAAAATTACCAAAACTACCATGGCGACGAAAGTTATGTCGTCAAATGTTTCAAGAAAGTATCTGTTGCAGTTTGTCAAGCACTGCGTCTATGCCCGTCTTGTCGGACGAGCTGACGGGTAGCACGTTGCCCTCGCCCAATTTGAAAAAGGACGCTATTGCCCTGCAACGGTTCTTGACCTGACTTTTGGGCAATTTGTCCGCTTTGGTGGCAATCACCGTAAAGGGCACGTTGTTTGCAAAAAGGTAGTTGTACATCGTTGCGTCGTCCTTGGTGGGGTCGTGTCTTATATCCACCAAAAACAGCACCTGCGCCAACTGAGTTTCGTTGGCAAGGTATTTTTCCAACAAATCCGCCCATTTGAGTTTTTCGGCGTCGGACACCTTGGCAAAGCCGTAGCCGGGCAAATCGGCAAGCAAAAACTCTTTTTCGTTGTCACAATTCACCAAAAAGTAGTTGATGAGCCGAGTGCGCCCCGGAAGTTTCGAGGTGCGGGCAAGCTTGCCGTCCCCCACAAGGTAGTTGATAAAGCTGCTTTTTCCCACGTTGGATTTGCCTGCCACCGCCACTTGCGGCAATTCGGAAACAACACATTGTCCGTAGCTTGCCGCTCCCTTTACGTAGGACGCGTTTTTGATCTTCATTTTGTCACCTGACCAGCGCGTTGTCGTACACCGTCTTGATGTCGTCTGCCAACACAAACTCCATGCTGTTCTTTACTTCCGGCGGAATTTCGTCCAAATCCTTTGCGTTGCCCTTGGGTATAATCACTTTTTTGACGCCCAAACGGTAGGCGGCAAGCGCCTTTTCTCTTAGACCGCCTATGGGCAGCACCTTGCCGCGCAACGTTATTTCGCCCGTCATTGCCACTTTGCCGCTGACGGGTATACCGGAAAACGCCGACATCACAACGGTTGCCATTGTTACGCCCGCGCTGGGTCCGTCCTTGGGTATAGCTCCCTCGGGAACGTGAATGTGAATGTCGGTATGCTCGAATTTGTCCTTGTCGATGCCGTACTCGTCCGCAAGACTTTTGACAAGAGAAATTGCCGTGCGGGCAGACTCCTTCATAACGTCGCCGAGGTTGCCCGTCAACAGCACGTCGCCCTTGCCCTGAAAAAGGGTGGCGTCCACATTGAGCGTAACTCCGCCCACGCGCGTCCAAGCAAGTCCGCGAGCCGTGCCCACGGTGTCGTCCACAAGTCCCATTTCGTCCTTGTGACGTTCCACTCCGAGAAATTCGTGCAGATTGTCCGCCGTTACAGTCACTTTGGCTTCTGGGTTTTCCACCAATTTCAAAGCGACCTTGCGGCAAATGGCGGCAATTTCGCGCTCCAAGCTTCTGACGCCCGATTCGCTCGTGTAACGTTCGATAATTTTGGCATAAGTGTCGTCGGAAATGTCGATTGCCCCATCGGGAATGCCGTGCAGCTCCATGTTCTTTTTGAGAAGGTAACGTTTGGCAATGGCAATTTTTTCCAACTCGGTGTAACCGCTCAATTCTATAATTTCCATTCTGTCCAAAAGCGGCTCGGGAATGTCGTCCGTTGCGTTGGCTGTGCAAACAAACAGCACTTTGGAAAGGTCGTAAGGTACTTCCAGATAGTGATCGGTAAAGCTGAAATTCTGCTCGGGGTCCAACACCTCCAGCATTGCGCTTGCGGGATCGCCGCGGTTGTCCTTGCCCATTTTGTCAATTTCGTCCAACAGCAGCACGGGGTTTACGCAACCCGCTTGCTTCATCATATAAATTATCTTGCCGGGGATTGCGCCGACGTAGGTTCTGCGATGTCCGCGAATTTCCGCTTCGTCGCGCACGCCGCCCAAACTTACGCGAAGATATTTACGTCCGAGCGCGCGGGCAATACTTTTGACAATGGAAGTTTTGCCCACACCGGGAGGACCGACAAAGCAAAGTATCGGACCGTTCAGCTTGCCCGTAAGTTGCATCACGGCAAGGTATTCCACTATTCTGTCCTTGATTTTGGTTAGTCCGTAGTGGTCCTCGTCCAGAATTTCACGCGCAAGTTTCAGGTCTTTGTTGTCCTCCGTTTCCTTGCTCCAAGGCACGTCCACCAACCAATCGAGATAGTTGCGTATCACTGCCGCGTCGGGCGATGTCGAGGACATTTTGGAAAGACGATTGAGTTCCTTTGTGGCTTTTTCCGCCACTTCCTCCGGCATGCCGCTTGCCTTTATCTTGTTCAGATAGTCCTGCTTTTCGTTGGCGTCGTCTCCCAGCTCGGCGGAAATTGCCTTCATTTGCTCGCGAAGATAGTATTCCTTTTGACCGTCGGCAACCTGCTTTTTGACGCGGTTTGCAATGCGTTTTTCCGCATTGGCGTAGTCCAACTCGCCAACGATATAGGCGCAAATGCGCTCCATACGCGTTTCAATGTCCGTTTCTTCCAATATGCTTTGCCGCTCGGCAAGACGGGACACCACCTCGTTGGCTATCACGTTGGTAAAAGCAAGGTAATCTATGTCTCCGCCGACGTAAAAAGGTTTTACTTCCGGCTTGGAAACGGAATTGTTGATTTCCGCCAGCTTTTGCACGTGCGCAAGGGTCTGTTCAAACAAAGCGCGCGTTTCGTTGTTGTGCTTGCAGGTAAATTCCAGCGAACGGACGTCGGCAAAAATGATGCCGTTGCCAAACGTGCAATTGACAATTTGTACGGCGTCAAAGGTGCGCGCCGTCACCGTTGTAGACTCGACGGTTGCGCTCTCGACGGAAGCGATTTCCGCCATTACTCCCACGGAATAGAAATCCGCAGCGGAATTGAGCGTTGACTTGGAACTGTCTATCTGACTGACCATAAGGAATTTGCCGCCGTTTTCCAATGCGTACTTCAAGCTGTTGCGGGAGATTTCTCTTGCAACCTCTACTTTTGCGCGTATGTTGGGAAAGAAAAAATTTCCCCTCATTGCCAATACGGGAACATTGTTATATTCTGCCACTTTGAGTACCTCGCTTGGAGTTTTTCGATAGTGTGTGTAGTTTACTTTTTCTTATTATAAAATAAAATTCGGGATTTTGCAACAAAAAACTCCCCGCCGCAAAAGACAGGGAATTTTTTGGTTCTAAACAAAATGTTTTAATTAAAGTTCTGACTTTACTTTGCGCAGCAAAGCAAGCAATCAACCGCCTCGCGTTTGGTCGGAGCTTTAGCTGACTTTGCGCGTGATTTGAGGTACGTCCTTGCCCTCCACACTTTGGCGCGTGATGCGCACATGCGCCACGTCCCCTCGGCTGGGAGCTTCGTACATGCAGTTGAGCATAAGATTTTCCAACACCGAACGCAGTCCGCGCGCGCCCGTTTTGAGACGCATAGATTTTTCCGCAATGGCGCACAGCGCGTCGTCGTCGAAATCCAATTCGATGCCGTCCAACTTGAACAGCTTTTTGTACTGCTTGACAAGACAGTTTTTCGGCTCGGTGAGTATCTTGACCAACGCCGTTTCGTCCAAAGGAGACAAGCCAACGGTTATGGGCAATCTGCCCACAAACTCGGGAATAAGCCCGTACTTGATGAAATCCTGGGGCTGAATGTCCTTGACAAGCTCGGCGTGATCGATCTCGTCGGTGCTTTTGATGGGATTGCCAAAGCCCAAACCGCCGCCTTGCTGACGTTTTTCCACGATTTTTTCCAACCCGACAAATGCGCCGCCGCATATAAACAGAATGTTGGTCGTGTCGATGGGTATGCTCTCCGCCTGAGGATGCTTGCGCCCTCCCTGCGGGGGCACATTGGCAACGGTGCTTTCGATAATTTTGAGCAACGCCTGCTGCACTCCTTCGCCGCTGACGTCTCTTGTGATAGACACGTTTTCCGTCTTTTTGGCAATTTTGTCTATCTCATCGATGTAGATAATGCCGTGTTCCGCCTTACTCACGTCGTAGTCCGCCGCCTGAATCAGCTTCAAAAGAATGTTTTCGACGTCCTCGCCGACATAACCCGCTTCCGTCAAGGTGGTAGCGTCGGCAACGGCAAAGGGCACGTCGAGAATACGCGCCAATGTTTTGGCAAGCAACGTTTTACCGCAACCCGTGGGTCCCAGCATCATAATGTTGCTTTTTTCCAACTCGACGTCGTCCTTTTTGTCGGCATAAAGCACTCGTTTGTAATGATTGTATACGGCAACGGCAAGAGTCTTTTTGGCTGTGTCCTGACCGACAACATATTTGTCCAACTCTGCCTTTATCTCTTCCGGTTTGGGAAGTTTGATGTTGCTTTTTTCGGAAACCTCTATGCCGTCGCTGTCCAAAATGCTCTGACAGGTGGCAATGCAGTTGTCGCAAATGCACACGCCGTTGGGAGAGGAAAGCAGACGTTTGACCTCATCTTCTCTTTTTCCGCAAAAGGAACAAGTTTGCATTGTTTCTCCTTGTTTGCTCGGGGCAGTTTTTTCTGTTTTGCCACCCCATTTGCTGTTTTTCTGTTTTTTTTTACTGTTTGCGCGTGTAAAACACCTTGTCGATCAGACCGTACTCGCGCGCTTCTTCCGCCGTGAGGTAGTTGTCGCGATCGGTGTCGCGCTCCACTTCTTCGACAGGCTTGCCCACGCTTTCCGCAAGCAAAGCGTTAATTTTGTTTTTGATTTTGAGCAGCTGTCTGGTTTGTATCTCCACGTCGCTTGCCTGTCCTTGACTGCCGCCCAGCACCTGATGAATCATTATCTCGCTGTTGGGCAGAGCAAAACGTTTGCCCTTTGTGCCTGCCGCAAGCAAAAACGCTCCCATGCTTGCCGCCATGCCTATGCAAATGGTAGACACGTCGCAGCGAATGTACTTCATTGTGTCGTAGATGGCAAGACCGGCGGTAACTTCTCCGCCGGGGCTGTTGATATACAGAGAAATATCCTTGGTGGGATCTTTGGATTCCAAGTATATCAACTGCGCCACCACCAAATTGGCAAGCTCGCTTGTGATTTGCCCGCTCAAAAACACCACTCTGTCTTCCAAAAGGCGAGAGTATATGTCGTAGCTTCTTTCACCGCTGTCCGTGCGGTCGATTACCATTGGAACAAGCTCCATAGTTTTTCTCCTCTGATTTACGTCAGGCAATTGTGTTCTCCTTTTTGAGCAGCGAAATCAACGAATCCGTGACAGCCTGATTTTCAAAGTAGTACCTGTCCGAAGGCTGCAACTGCTTTACAAACTCCTCGTAGGGGCTTCCGATTTGCTCGGCATACGCTTTGATTTTGGCGTCCACGTCCTCGTCGCTCGCGGTGATATGCTCCGCCTTTACAATCTCTTCCAACACAAGACGGGTGTGAACAGCTTTCTCCGCGCGGTCGCGGTGATCCTTTCTCAACTGTTCCATAGTCGTACCCGTGTACTTAAAGTAGTTTTCCAAACTCAATCCGCTGTTCTGAAGCTGATAGCCGAAATCCTCCACGTACTGATCGATTTGTTCTTCGATCATCTCGTCGGGAATGTCAATGGGCGTGTTGTTCACGATGGTTTCGAGAAGCTTGTTTTCGTCCTCGCGTTCGGCGTCCTTGGCATAGCGGTCGGCAATGGACTTTTTGATGTCCGCCTTGTAGTCCTTTATGGTGGTAAACTCGCTCACGTCCTTGGCAAAATCGTCGTCCAACTCGGGCAATTCCTTTACGGTGATGCTCTTGACGGTGACGGTGAACACTGCGTCTTTGCCGCGGAGATCTTCAACGTGGTAGTCCTCGGGGAAAGTGACGTTTATGTCGTGCGTTTCGCCGATGTTAAAGCCCACAAGCTGCTCCTCAAAGCCGGCAATAAAGCTGTGCGAGCCGATTGTGAGCGATTGGTCGGACGCTGTGCCGCCTTCAAACGCAACTCCGTCTATCTTGCCGCTGTAGTCCAATTTGATTTGGTCTCCGTCCTGAACGGCGCGGTCCGTCACCTCGATGAAGCGCGCGTTGCGTTCTCGTATTTTGGAAAGTTCGGCGTCCACATCGGCGGTTTTGACCTTTTGCGGAGCGGTTTTGGCAATTGTGAGTCCTTTGTATTGACCGAGAGTAAACTCGGGATGAACGGCGACCACAATGGCAAATGTCAAGCCCTTTTCCAGCTTGATGGATTTGTCGTCGATGGAAGGACGGGAAACGGGCACTACATCTTTATTTTTATCCAAAAAGCTGCCGTAATATTCTTGCGCGCAGCTATAAAGTGCGTCCTCAAAAAACAAGCCTTTGCCGTAGCGGCTTTCCAAAACGCTTCTGGGTACGTGTCCCTTGCGAAAACCGGGAACGCTGTACTTGTTTTTGTTTTGCTCGTAGGCGCGTTGATCGAACTGCGCCCATTCCTCTTCCGTTACCTTAAAGGTGACAGTCAATCTGTTTTTTTCTTTTTTTTGCGTGTATTTCATATTATCCTCCGACAATGTTTTCACTTTGCAAAATTCTCAACGGTCTTATATTTTATCATATATAATTGATTTTAGCAATCGAATTTGGGCGTAAAAATTTGTCCTAAGGTGCAATATAATACTTAAATTTTGCCAAATAACTCGGCGCGACAAGAACGCAAGTAACTCTCAAAATAATTTTACATTGCCTACGGTTGCAACGGTCAACATTCTATGCTATAATTTTTCAGTAAAATTGCGGACAACCGAAGTCCGCGCTACGGAGAAAAAGTGATGGCTTTTGACGCGCTTACTCTGTCGGTACTGCGACAGGAATTGGAACAAACGCTTGTCGGCGGAAAAATAACCAAAATTTACCAGCCGGAAAAGGACGAAATTGTGCTGTTTGTGTTCAACAAGCAGACCTACAAGCTGTTGATTTCCGCCAATGCCAACGTAAACAGAATACATCTGACGGAAATGCCCACGGACAACCCCAAGGTTGCCCCCGCCTTTTGCATGCTGCTACGAAAGTACATTACCAACGCCACCGTCACCGCAATCGATCAGCTTCCCTTTGAACGTGTGTTGGAATTTTGCCTGCAGGTAAACGACGAGCTGGGCTACAAAAAGGAAATGAAGCTGATTTTCGAGCTGACGGGCAAAACGTCCAATCTGGTGCTGACAAACGGCGAGTACGTTATTCTCGACAGCATAAAGCACCTGCCGCAGGACATCAACACCTCGCGACTGATAATGGCGGGAGCAAGATACGAGTTTTTTTCTCCGCAAGACAAAATCGAGCCCTTCGATTTTCCCCGAGTGCGGGAGTACCTTGCGCAATGCGGGCTGCCGCTTCGCAAAACGCTTCCGAACGTTTTGTTGGGCGCGTCGCAATCCACCGTCAACGAAATACTGTGGGGACTTGATGAAAACGACCACTCCCCAACCAACAACGAACGCGTTCTGCAAAGACTTGCTTTGTACAAAGCCGACTTGGAAAACAAAAAGCCCAACGTCGTGCTTCAAAACGGCACGCCTGCCGACGTGTGCCCCTTCGACTACCGCTCGAAAAAAGGGGACAAGCTGTTTTACGACACGTTGAACAGGGCGCATGACAACTACTTTTACCTGTTGGACCGCGCGCAACGCTTTGCGGACAAGGCAAAAAGCGTTTCGACGGTGGTAAAAAACGCCGTTTCTCGCGTGGAAAAGAAATTGGCGGCACAGCGGCAAACCTTGCTGGACGCGGAAAACAGAGAAACGTTCCGCATTTACGGAGATTTGATACTTTCCAACTTGTGGAACATAAAAAACGATGATAGCCTTACCTGCGTCAACTACTACGACGGCAGCACGGTAACAATTCCCCTCGACAGACAGCTGACGCCCCAACAAAACGCGCAAGCCTACTACCGCAAATATCGCAAGCTCAAGTCCTCTTTCGAGCATAACGTCAGGCTGGTGGAGGAAAACAGCCGACTGCTTGAATATCTGCAAACAATCAAGGAAAATTTGCGCTTTTGCACCGACGCGGACGACCTGCAGCAAATACGCGACGAACTGACAAATCTCGGATTGATACGAGCCGATCGCTCTCCAAAAAAACAAAACGTTGCGGTAAAACCCCTTAAATACAACATAAACGGCTACACCGTATACGTTGGGAAAAACAACGTGCAGAACAATTTTGTCACTTTCCGCTTGGCACATGCCGACGACATGTGGCTGCACACTCAAAAAATACACTCCTCGCACGTCGTGATTGTGCGTCAGGAGGGGGAAATTCCGCAAAATGTGCTGCTTGAAGCGGCAGAGATTTGCGCCTACTACTCGCAAGCGCGCGACGGCAGCAAAATTCCCGTGGACTACACCCTGCGGCAAAACGTCAAAAAGCCCAACAAAGCTCCGCTCGGTTTTGTTGTGTACGACGCGTACCAAACGGTGCTTGTCAATCCCGACCGACATTTAAGAAGTCTTATACAATAGTTTTCCCCGCAAATGCGGGGATTTTTTTACAAAAAAATGTCCTTTTCACGACGGTAAAAAGGACAAAATTTTAGATTACAAATGCGGCGAGCTTGTCGGAAAAACGGGCTTAAAGCGTTGCGAACACCGCAATCCACAAAACAAGGCTGATCAGCGCGGTGATTGCTCCCACCACGACTCCCGTAACGGCAAGTTTTTTGCCGCGGAGACCGTTTTTGTGGCAGTTTACGCAACCGAAAACGGAAACGATCAGTCCCGTAAAGCCCAAAATGCCCAACCAATCAATGAATATCAGCAGCGAAGCAATGGAAAGCACAAAGCCGATAACGGCGCAAATGCTCCACTTTGGCGCGCCGTTTGCGCGATTTACGCTCAACTGCGACGTGACGCAACCGCACTTGGGGCATAGCACCGCCTCGTCAAACAGTTCGGCACCGCAGTGTGTACAAAATTTCATTGTTTTTCTCCTTTTTTGCAGACAAATACAACGGCGAGCCGCCGTAAACTATACGCAATTTACTTTTTGAGCAAATACAGTACCGCCATTGCCGCGGCCACGTAACAGCTTTCGCGCGTGGAAACAGCGTTATGCTCGTACTCCTTTACCATTGCTCCTTCCACAACGGTTGTGCAACCGAGTAGCGGACAATCGACGCGCGTCAAATCCATCAGCTCGCGCGTTATACCGCCGCTGCTGCCGTAGTAGCTTTGACAATCCGAATAGGTGTTCAACCCAAGGTCGATAACCGCGTCCGCGCCGGAAAAGGCTGCCGACAAGTTGTCGATTACAATTCCCTTGCGAGCAGTTACCAAATCGTCCGCAGGCAAGTACCACACCAACGCCGAGCCGAACAGCTGCAAACAGTACATCAGTTCGTTTACCTTGTTGACGTCGCGGTTGCCCACAGCCAGCACGTTGAGGTTGGAAAGCCCGTCCAGCTTTACATACAACGTCAAAAGGTCGGCAAGCACGCCTACGGGATCGTATTGGCGAGAACCTCCGTTGACCAAGCTTGCGTTGCTACGCAGGCTTACCGTTCTGAAAAGGCTGTCGTTGTCGCAGGAAGCCACCACTGTGTTTGCGCCCATATTGCTCAAACGCAAGCACTCCTCAAGCTCGTTTGCGCCGAACACGGGCACGCATGTTCCCGAAAGATAGGTTGCGGCAAGCTGAAACGCCGTGCTGGAAACACAGGGCTTTTTCCACACGCCGCCCACCACCTGACCTATAAGTTGCGGTCCTTTTTTGTAGTCGGCAAGCACAATACGACGCATCTGCGTGGCTGTTTCCAATAGCTGTTGAAGCTCGTTACGAGTCAACGTCGTCAAATTCAGTAAATTTTTCATAAATTCCTCAATTGCTTTTGTCGAGTACCGACAGTACTTTGGAAAAGTAGTCGGGCAAAGGCGCTTCAAACGTCATTTCCTTGCCCGTGGCAGGGTGTGTAAAGGTGAGCTTGGCGGCATGCAACAGCTGTCCGTTCAGCGAAAACTTTTGCTTGGCGTAGCCGTAGGTTCTGTCTCCGACGACGGGGTGTCCCAACCACTTGGCATGCACGCGTATCTGATGAGTGCGCCCCGTTTTCAGCTCGAACTGCACCAACGTAAAATCGCGAAAACGTCGCAACACGGTGTAGTGGGTTTGCGCGCTTCTGCCATCACTCACCACGTCCATTTTTTTGCGGTCGGAGCGGGAACGCCCAATGGGCTGATCCACCACCCCGTTGTCCTCTTTGAAAACGCCCTCGCACAGCGCAACGTATATTCTTCGACATTGCTTTGTTTGAATTTGACGTTGCAGCTCCACGTGCGCGGCGTCGTTTTTTGCAATCACCAGCAAGCCGCTTGTGTCCTTGTCGAGACGGTGTACGATACCGGGGCGAAGCACGCCGTTTATGCCGGAAAGATCCTTTATGCGAAACAGCAACGCGTTGACAAGCGTGCCCGTGTTTACGCCGTTGGCGGGGTGAACGGTCAAGCCCTGCTGCTTGTTGATGACGGCAAGGTCGTCGTCCTCGTACACAATGTCTATGTCTATGTCCTCGGCGGGCACATTCAGCGGTATTTCCTCGGGCAAAGCCACGCTGACTCGGCTGTCCGCCTTGACGGGCGCGGCTGCTTTGGTAACGGTTTTTCCGTTGACCGTCACGTTTCCGTCGTCCACAAGTCGCCGTAAATGACTGCGCGTAAAAGATGTGTTTTCGCTCAAAAACACATCCAAACGACGAAAGTCGTTTTCGGCTGTAAGCTCAATTGTTCTCATCGGTAGACTCCGCCTTCTCCTCGGAAGGTTCATCGTTTGGTTGCGGTTGCTCCGCACCGTCGTGGTCACTCTGCGGCGTTTCGGAATTTACGGCAGGCTCGGTGGCGGTCTGTCCCTTTTTCTCGGAAACAAACGATTTCCAAAGGGAATCGCGATCGAAAAATACGATGGCAAGCAATGCCATTATCACACCGACAACCAGGAAACTGTCCGCAACGTTGAAAATTCCGAAAAAGTGTTCCACCTGAACAAAGTCTCTCACTTCGCCCGTGAAAAATCCGTTCTGCGCCAAAAACAGCCTGTCTATAGCGTTGCCGAGCGTGCCGCCTATCACAAAGGAAAAGGCAATTTGTCCCCAAACACTGCGAGTGCGACTGCGCCACAGCAACCAGCCGAAAGCGGGCAAGCCCACCAACGTCATAAAGAAGAACAGCCAATTGCTACCCTTCATGCCGGAAAACAGTCCGCCCGTTGCGCCGTCGTTGGTAATCCAGCGGAACTGAAGCCAACTGCCCAAAATTTTTACGTTTTGGTCGCCGGAAGCCGTCCACCAATTGTCAGAACCGCGTGCGGAAAGCGGCTCGGCGTGAGTGAGGTTGAACACCCACCACTTGGTAAGTTGATCCAACCCTACGCACAAAACGATCACCGCGCCGTATATCAAAAAATACAACCATACGGGCAAAATTTTACGTTGTTTTGTATTTGCCATAGCCACCTTTTGTTATTTTTTGAAAGTAAAAATTCCGTCCACGTCGCTGTCGTTGTCGCTCTTTTCGTCGTCGCGCTTGTCAAAAGAGAAAACGTCCTCCGTACTTGGCTTGTCGAAAACGTTGTTGCTTTTGACTTCGGCAGTGCCCAAAATCGCCTTTTTTTGCAGCTTGCGATGATACAGCCAAGTAAAAACAGCCAACAGTATCAAAACGCCCAAAATCACCAACGACGGCCACCAGCTGTTGTACAACAAACTGTTATTTACAAGCTGCTTGCGGGCATTTTGCGCCACATCGTAAAATCCTTCGTCTGTAATGGTGTCGCAAAGAACGTCGCTTACCGCCGAAACACGCTCGGCAAAATTCGAATTGCTTTTTTTGAGATGAGCAAACGTGTCGTCGGAAGTGTTCATCACACCGCTGTCGTCCACATAGCCCAACAAGTCGTAGTCGCCCGAGAATATCGTCGCGGTGGGAATACCGCTCAAACGGAAGGGGGTGTGATCGCTTCCCTGAACAAATTCGTCATACCCGTAGCCGTACAAGTCGTAGCCGACATAAACTCCCTTTGTGTGGGATTTTTCAACGAGATTGCTGTTTTTCGACAAAATGAGGTCGGCAATATCCGTGCGCTTGTTTTCGCATGCCAGGTACAAATTGCTACCCAATGCAATGCTGTCCACATTGAACATCATCATCACCTTGTCTGCTTTTACGGGTAACTGTTCGTTGACGTAGAGGCTCGAACCGACAAGCCCGTCCTCTTCGCAATCGAAAGCGACAAAGTAAACGTCAAAGTTCGGCTTGACTTGGGAAAGTTGTTGCATGGCAAGCAGCAGCGTTGCCACTCCGCAAGCGTTGTCGTTTGCGCCTTCGCCCACGGCGTCGTAGTGCGCGCCCACAACAATACACTCGTCTGTGCCTTCGACGTCCAGCTTGGCTTGTATGTTATAACCGGATGTATTCCCATCGGAAAAATACCGTTCTTCCACCGCGCTTTCCGGCACGTTGCCGTCGGCGGCAGCTTCGTCATCTTTTACGTAAAGCGATGGGTCTTCGCCCAACGCCAAACGGAACTGCTCTGTCAAAAACGCGACAAGATTGTGCTTTGCGGCGTCAATATCTTCGGATTTTTTTGCGTTGCCAAGCTCTTTGTTCAGCTCGCACAACTGTTCCACAAACTCGTCCGTCGAAAGCAAAACCGCAGATTCTTGCGTTACGGGATCGCCGTCCGACTCCTCGGCAACTGCGGGCGTTGAGGCAGTTTCGGCAAAAGCAAGGTTGCTTGTTACCGCCAACAGCAAAAGCGATGTCAAAAGTACTATCAAAAACAGTTTTTTCATAGCAACACCTCAAACACCAGCGCGCACACAAAGTAGACGATAGCCACGTTGCGGAAATAGTAAGGACGGGTGACGTCGTTGAAGTACAACTTGGACGTGACGCAGTAGAAGCCTATCACGCAACCGAGAGACGCAACAAAACCGAACAGCGCGCCCCACACCAACGTGAACGGCGTCAGCAGATTGAGCATCTTGAACGCGCCGCACGCCACAAAGTAGATTGTGCAAAACACGTGCGCAATCAGTCCGTACTCGGCGCGCGGAACATTGTAAAATCGGCTCATGTTGAGGAACAGTCCCGTAAACATGGGCACCAAAAACATCAATATCAAGCCCACTATCGCAACGGAAAACACGGCAAGCACCACCGTGGCGGCATTGCCGAAGTTAAACAAGCCGCTCATTTGCATGCTTACCAATCGAACGGACGTCAAGCCCTCCTGCCAACCGTAAAACACGTAAGCCAACACAAAGGCTATACGTATCAGAACGTTGCTAAGCTTGTAGTTTTGTCTAAGTTTGTTAAACACCGACACCTCTCTTTACAGCGAAATCAGCTGCATAATCAATATGTTCATCACTTCGTTTTCGTCTACAAACGCTTTCAGACGTGCGTCCGCCAACGCCAAAAAATCCAACGCGCGTTTGAGCTGCATTGGCTTGTAACGCTCGGCTGTTTCCCGCGCAAAACCGACGGAAGCCGGTTTTACTCCGAGGTAAGCGGCAATTTCCTCTGTGGAAAAAGAGGACGTTTTGACATAGTACACCCTGCGGTAAAAATTGTAGATAAGCGCAAACAGCGCACGCGGTTCTTCTCCGCGCGCCACCAACCCGCGGTAAATTTCCATTGCGCGAGAGGCGTTTTTGTTGGCGATTGCTCCCGACAAATCAAAAATGGCGTACTCCGCGTCCTTGTGTACCAGCATTTCTATCGATTCGAGGGTCACTTCGCCGTAGTCGATGAGTTTTTGCGTTTCCACCGCAACGCGCGACATGTCCTGCAAGCAGTAGGACGCAATGCGATCGGCGCAAAGATTGTCTATGGCAACGTGTTTGCGCCTGCCGAGGCTGACGATCCACTTGATGATGCTTTGCTTGTCGAGCTTGTTGCAGTCCACCGTTTCCAAACCCTGCAAACCAACAAAGTTTTTGTCGCTATCCGCCAAAAACACAAGGCAAAAACTGCCGTCGGCTTGCGCAAGCAGCTTGGCAAGTCCTTCCTTCAACTCGGCTGTACGTTCGGCAACGCGTTTGTTTTCCGCTTTGGCTTTGTCGCCGAAGGCGTCCTCCTTTTTTTCCGGAAAGAAGGGTTGCTCGCACACAACCAGCTTTTTGGGATTGAACATCGAGGGCGTAAAGCAGGCAAGCGAAAGCTCCTCGAGCGTGGACGACTCGGGACGATCCACGCCGAAACCGTCGTCCGCCACGCCGTAAGATTCGCACACGTTGGCAAGCGCCCTGCGTTTGACCCAGCTGTCATTGCCGAACAAACACAGCGCAGCATAATCGTTGGTTTGGAGTTTTTCTCTCATTTCGAGAAATTTTATCAAGCCTGCACCTCACCTGTAACTTATTTTTATTTTATCACCTTTTTGCTTTATTGTAAAGTTTCCGTACTTATTTGCGCCGAGATTGTGGTTTAACTCGCTTTGATAGGGCGTAAGCGTGGCAAAACCGCTGTTTTCCAACGTTTCGTTGCCCTTCTGCAACAGGTAAAACTCCGCGCCAAGCCCCATTTTGACCACGGAACTTGTTTTGCTTTCGTCCGTTACCAGACAAAAGTTCATGTCTCCAACGCTTACGCAAACGGCGGCGAGAGTGGCGTCGTACAAGGTGCGCACGCAAACGTCTTTGCCGACTTTGGAATTGGGATACTGCCTGACAACCTCCGCGCCGCGTGAAGAAATCAGCGTTGTGACGGCGTCGTTGGTTTGTGCGTCGAGCAGAAACGCCGTTTTGACCTCCAGCTTTTCAAGCGCAAGCTCCACCGCGTCCACGTCCGCTTGCGAAACATGAAAAACGTAAAGCGTCACGTCCTTTGTAAGAAAACTTTCAAGGTGACAAACGGCGTCGTACACCGCCGAATAGTTTGCAAAGTCGCTCACCAAAGCCGCCTCTCCGCTTTTGCCGAGTACACTCAAAACAACGCCGTTTTGCGTTTGAACAACGTAAGCGCGATTGCTCGCTCTTTTGGGAATGTACGCTATCACAACGGTCAAAACAAGCAAAAAACAGCATATGGGGTAGAAAATTTTCTTGCCGAGTTTGCCGAGATTGACAAATCCGCCCAATGCGAACATCAGCGCGGCAACCACAATCACCGACAATGACAACGCCTTGAAAAACACCGTTGCAAAGCCTATTTTTGCAACGCCGCTTGCAATGCTCATCACAAATTGCAACAAAATGTCGGAAAGGTATGCAAGCCAATGGAACACCCAGGGCAGCAGACCCAACAGTCCCAACACAAACGCAATTGACACAACGGGCACAGCCACAATGTTGACT
Source organism: uncultured Clostridia bacterium (assembly GCA_947630425.1). Classification (GTDB taxonomy): domain Bacteria; phylum Bacillota; class Clostridia; order Christensenellales; family CAG-314; genus Fimimonas. Next base: position 37,389 of record CANRHN010000006.1, read on the forward strand.
ATAACGCCGAACAACGCTATCTCTTTGCCCTGCGAAGCCAAAACGAAAACCGTCGCAAAAATGCAACATGCGGAAACGGACAGCGTTTCGACAAATCTGCGCAGATGACCGTTGAGCTTTTTGCGGCGTAGCCTTCTGCAAAGCGCGGCATGCAAAGTGGCTATGCCGAACACGGACATAAAGGACAGTTGAAACCCTGCGTCGAACATGTAAAACGGGCAAATCATCAAGGTGATGAACGCCGCCCAAGACATGGACGTGAGCATGTCGTAGCGAGAAAACAACATTTTTGCCGCATAGCTGCACACAAGCATCAGTATTGCGCGCGTAACGGAGGGCGTAAAGGCGCAAACATAGGCGTAAAACAACAGCGGAATTACCGTAAGACAGCACTGCAGCCAAGGCTTGAGCTTGCGCAACGCCAAAGCAAGTAGCGAAGAAATAAACCCGACATGCAAACCGCTGACGGCAAGCAGGTGTACCACTCCCGCGCGGGTAAAAGCCCAATCGTCGCTGTCGCTGACGGCGGATCTGTCGCCTGTAAGCAGCGCGTACATCAGTCCGCCGTTGTTGGGCATGTAATCCTGCGTAACTTCGTAAATATATTTGCGTATTCGTTCGTCCAAACGCAGTTTGCCTTGCGTAGAGGAAACAAGGCTGACGTTGCGCACCTCGTACCTTACGTTGTGCCGCACCTCAAAGCTGTTCACCTCCGCTTTGACGGGGTAGACGGAACTCACTTCGCCGTAAAAGGTCACCACGTCCCCCGCAGACAGGTCTGCTCCGTACAAAAACACTCTTACACAGCCGCGCAGCCTGTTACCGTCGCTGTCCGTACAGCCGTCCACATAGTAAACGCTGTTTTCGCTACCGTTTCGTCCCACGTCCGTCACCCTGCCGCTCAAAGTAAGAGGTTTTTCAAACAGTTCGTCGGCGGTGTGAACGCCGTAGTACAGCCAGCTGCGTCCAAATCCCAACAGCAAGCACACCAGCGCGACAACCGCAAACCGCACGCCGCGCCGTTTTACAAGGCAAAACGTAAGCAATGCGACAAGCAAAACCGCCGCCACCGCTCCAAACCAAAATTCGCCGAACAGCAGCTCGTAAAACGCAAATATTCCCAGCGCGGTCGTCACTGCCGCAATCAACGAAACTCTTACGTTAATCAGCCTTTTCATAGTCCACCATGTCTACAAAAAATCTGTAGCAAAAGTCCTCCGCGGCGTCTCCGAGAGCTTGCGCGAGCTGTTGCTTGTTGCGAATTGTTCCGTGCGCTTCGATGTGGTCGGCAATGCGCTCCACCACCCAATCGGGAATGTTCGCAATGGGTAGGCGCATAGCAATCGCCACGCTGTTGGCGTTGACGCAGTTACAGGCTTTTTGCCCGTCGTAGTAGTTGATGACAAGGCGATCCACGTCGCCGGTAATGGTGTCGGTGTAAAACTCGGGCATTATGCTTTGAGCAAGCAAGCCCGCAAGGGAAACAAGCTCCGTCCAACTTGTGCCCGCCTCTACCGAGTAAAAGCCCTCGTTTGCCACCGCGCCGCAAACATACACGTCAAAAGTGCGCGCTGCAACCGTTTCCACCGTCGAAGGGTGGTAAGGCGTCAACGCACAGCCCGCAAATGTCAGCGCAATCAGCACAAAAATAACGGCTACCGCTAACCGTTTCATAACAGCAAAAAGCCCCGCCTCGGCCGTGCTTTACCGACGTTCAACCTAAAAAATAGGGTGGGTAATCTGCCAATCGTTATCAGTCTTTTACCGGAGCGAACTCTTTGACTCCACAAGGAAGCCGTAGTAACCTGACATCGACGCTCGGACGCAATTCCCTTTTACGAACTGTAGTTGACGCAAAATGTAAAGCCTATCGAACCGGGCAGGGTCAATATTATTTTAGCACATCCGTAAGAAAAATACAATCCAACCCGAAATTTTTTCACATTTGCGTCCCGCAAAAAGCCTGTTCGCGCAATTTTGGATTTTGCGCGGGTGCTTTTTTGCCACGACCAATGCAAAAATTTTAGCATAGCAATGTGATTTTTTCAACCGTTGACGTAAAAAATTTGTGTTTTTTGTCGATTTTTGCCGTTTTCCCTTGACAAAACAACTTTTTTTTAACTTTTTGTCCGAATTTGACGAGCGAATGGATTTTTGCAAAATTGCTCAATCTAAAAACATGTGTGGAAGATACGTAATGGATATGGGACATCCCCAAATTGCCGACATTTACCGCGGGTTGCAGGAAGTTCCCCCGTTGCTCAGGCTGGACGTTTTCCCCGGACAGCTTGCGCCTCTTTTTACCGCTCGAAGCACGCTGCCGCAGCTTTTCAAATGGGGCTTTGACGGACCTTACGGCAAACAATTGCTCATCAATGCCCGCGCCGAAACGGTGACGGAAAAGCTTTTTTTTGCCCACGACTTTGCAGCCTGCCGATGCGCCGTGCCCTGCAACGGTTTTTACGAATGGGACGAAAACAAGCAAAAACATCTGTTTGTGCGCCCCAACGGCAAAATACTTTACCTTGCGGGCTTTTGCAAACAACAGGACGTTGAACGTTTTATCATACTGACCAAGCCTGCGACCTTGCCCGTTTCGAAGTTCCACCATCGTATTCCCGTGTTGTTAGACAGAAACGAAGTGGACGACTACCTGAACGACAGCGTTTTTGCCACCGAGGTGAACGCGCGCGACAACCCCATTGAACTGCTTGCCGTAAAAAAGGCGTGAATTTTGCCGCCAAAACTAAGTTTGACGAGTTGCCGTCAAACAGTTGCGCAAAAACAAATTGTGTGCTATACTATTCAAGCTGATATACGGCTCCATAGTCTAGCGGCCTAGGACGTTGGCCTCTCACGCCGATAACATGGGTTCGAGTCCCATTGGAGTCACCACTACGAGAAAAGGAATTTGCGCAAAGCAAGTTCCTTTTTGAGTTGGTGACGACAACGAACCCATTAACTTTCTCTATCGAGTCCCATTGGAGTCACCACTACGAGAAAAGGAATTTGCGCAAAGCAAGTTCCTTTTTGAGTTGGTGACGACAACGAACCCATTAACTTTCTCTATCGAGTCCCATTGGAGTCACCACTACGAGAAAAGGAATTTGCGCAAAGCAAGTTCCTTTTTGAGTTTGGTGACGAAGGACGAGAACGCAATAACACTTTCTGTTCGAGTCCCATTGGAGTCACCATTACGCGCGGCGGCGCTTGTTGTCGCAACGGAAAAGACGTGCAAAGGCGCACGTCTTTTTCCATTGCTTCTGTTTGCTTGCCGCGCTTTACTTTCCTACCAATGCGATGTCGAAATAATGTAGCGCTCCGTTTCACTTCGCTTACCCCACTTCGTGGGGACGAGTCCCATTGGAGTCACCAAGTAAAATTCGCCACACTCAATGTGTGGCGTTTTTTTATTTCATTCTTGACCCCATTGACTGCGACATTGTAAAAGCGTTTTGGTGGAAGTAAATTCAACGGCTTTGTGGGCGCAAATGCTCCGTTGTCGTAAGGTTCAAAAAACAATTGCCGCATTTCTGTTGTTGACTTTACACTTTTTGTGATATATAATTGCAATGTAAAAATAATCACAAAGGAAAAATGACATGCAAGGTTTGATGGCGGCGGAGGTTGTTGCGCAAAGGGTGTTCAACACCGCATATATCTATCTCGACACGGCGTTTGTTGTGGGGCTGTGTGTGCTGCTTGCGCTTAAACGCAAGTGGCTGACGTTACTTTTCGGCTTGGCGGGCGGCGTGCTGTACATGATTGTGGATTACGGCATTTTTCACTTGGCACTCGGCACGCGCTCGATAGAGGGCGGAAATCTGTTTTGGGTGCTACTGTGGATGAGCATGAGCTACGGCATCACCAACTTTGTGTGGATCTGGCTGTGGTTCAGTCGCGACAAACAGGCGTGGACTTGGACGCTGTTGATACTTGTGTGGTGGATATGCGCGCCCATGCTGTCGGAAGCAGTCGGAGCAAACGCACCCGTCATCAAAATTCAGCGCACCACCGGTTCTTACCACGGCTACATGGCGCTCATCATGATTGCGGGTTACTTTGCGGCAATTGTGTACAACCTTTTCCAAAAGGACAAAACAAAGCGTTTTCCGCTGTTGTTTCTGTTTGCAATCGGCGTAAGCGTGCAACTCGGTTGGGAATTTTCGCTTCTTGTGGGCAACATACGCAGCGCGGCGATAGTCGGCTTGGAGCAGAAGCTCCGCACCCTCATCGTCAACAGCCTTGTGGAAACCAACCTTGGCGCAGTGCCCATTTACTGCATTTACCTGCTTGTTTCCTCGCGGTGGAACGAAAACCTTACCAAGCGCGACAAAGTGAGCTTTGTAAACCGCATGGCGGAATTGAACGCAACAAGCCTGCGCTAAATTTGATTTCAAGGGCATAACACAAACAATTCAGCCCCGGCGCGGGTTGTTTTCGGAATTGACAAAAAAGTTTGTTTGTTTTGTAACAGTTAGACGGAGGTCGGAATGAAACTCGGAAAAATTTTGTTTGCAATTGTTACTCTGCTTTGTCTGACGGCGGTTTTTGCTGCTTGCAACTACGTTCACGAACACGATTGGGCAATGCGCAGCGACTCTGCCGAACATTGGCAGGAGTGCTTTGACGACAAGACGGAAAAAGAGGGAAGCCGCGCGCCGCACATCGACGCGGACAATGACGAAATCTGTGACGAATGTGGATTTGTGATGACAACGGGCGACGGCAACCCCGATCATCAACACAATTTTTCCGACAATTGGTCCTCGGATGCGACAAATCATTGGAAACAATGCACAAGTTGTACCGAAAAAACCGAATTGTCGCCCCACGTTGACGGGGACGGCGACGGGTTGTGCGACGAGTGCCTTTACAACATGAAGGGCGGCACGTTGCTTGACTCCCGCAGCTTTTGGATCGTGGGCAACTTTGCACCGTCCAATTGGGCAACCGACTACCGTGACGAGCTGAAATTTACGCGCCAATCGGAACTTGACGCCAACGGAAACACCGTGTACGTGTTTGAATTTACGTTCGCCGCGGGAGACAAATTCAAGGTGGTCAACGACGGCGGCAACGAGTACTACGACGGAGAATTGAACGCCACCCACCTGACGGCAAACGCCTTGCAGTACTTCCAAAGCCAAGGAGAGCATCAAAACATAGAACTGAAGGGCGCACCCGGACGCTACCGCATAATCGTCCGCACAAACGGCGACATTGCCGAGGTGGACGCAGAACCCCTACAATAGCGAAGTACAACCATGCGTAATTTGAAAAAATTGTTTGCACTACTGCTCATACTGACGCTGTTTTCGTCACTGTGCCTTGCCGCGTGCGACAACACCCACAAACACGATTGGGCAATGCGCAGCGACTCTGCCGAACATTGGCAGGAGTGCGCAGATGACCAAACGGAAAAACCCAACAGCCGCGCGCCCCACTTCGACGACAACGACGACGGCAGGTGTGACGAGTGCGGCTATGTGATGAGTCAAATCGACAACGGACATAAGCACGTGTTCACCACCGCTTACAACACAGAAGAACATTGGCAAGCCTGCACCTGCGGTCAGACGACAAACCACGAGTATCACCAATTCGACAGCGACGGCGTTTGCTCCTGCGGCTACAAAAAGTCGCAAGGCACGCACACGCACAGCTATGTGACAGCACGCAACGCCACCGAACATTGGCAGCTTTGCACAGGTTGCGGCGACACAAAGGATCGCGCAGCACACAGCGTTGCGGGCAACTACCTTTGCAGCTGCGGCTACGCATACGACGCACCCGCTACGGGCAGTTTGTCAAACAGCAACTTTTGGATCATAGGCACATTTACCGACAACAAGGACTCTTCCACCAAGGGTTGGGGCGAAACGCACACCGACAATTGGAAATTCCGCCGTCTAATTGCGCTCGACTCCAACAACGGTACGCAATACGTGTTCGAGCGGGAGTTCAACAGCGGCGACGAATTTAAGATAGTCAAAGACGGTGGCGGCGGCTATTGGGACGGCGAAATAAACGCAAGCAATGTTTCTGCAAGCGCAAAACAGTTCCTTGGCGGCGACGGCGGCGGCAACATCAAATTCAACGGCAACAACGGCTACTACCGTGTCACCCTGCACTACGGCAGCGGCAACCCCACCGTTGACTGCACGCTCGTATACGGCATAGGCGCAACGATCGCGCCCCACGAACACTCCTACTCAAGCACTTGGAGCAACGACGCAAACGGACATTGGCACCAAGCCACCTGCGAACACGCCGAGTTGAAAAAAAGACCTTTCAAACCACGTTTACGAAGGGGACAGCCTTGTCTGCACGGTATGCGGCTACGAAAAGCCCCACACCTGCGTTGCCAAGGAGCAATGGGTACAGGGCAAAACCGGGCATTGGAAAATATGCAAGCTCTGCGGCAAGGTCATCGAGCCAACCCGTCAAGCTCACGACGGCACGCCCTGCTCGGTGTGCGGTTACGAATTGGGCGTGGCTATGGGACTGACATACATTCCCGATGAAACTCAAACGGGCTACCTTGTCAGCGGCTACGAGGAAATCGAAAGCGATTTGCGTATTCCCGCGACATACAACAGCAAGCCCGTTGTGGGCATTGCCGAGCAAGCGTTTATGAATTGCAAAACCATCAAAACGGTACTGCTGCCAAACAGCATAAAGAGCGTGGCAAACTACAGTTTTGCATACTGTTCCAAGCTTAAAAGCGTAAATTTGGGCAACGGCTTGGAAACCATAGGCGAAAGCGCATTTGCCTACACCGCGATAGAAAGCGTCACCTTGCCGCAAACGCTCCGAACCATCGGAAACGGCGCGTTCGAGTATGCCGACTTGACAAGCGTGACCATTCCCGCCAATGTGACGCGCATAGGCAGCTTTGCTTTCCGCAACTATCACGGCAATTCCGAGGGCAAAGAGCTTGCCGAGGTTCACTTTGAAAACACCGTCGGCTGGAAAGTCTACCCGCTCAGTTACGACTTCGACCCCACGGTTGAAGGCGAAGTTATCAACGTGACCGACGCCGCTCAAAACGCTCGTAATATGATAATTCCCAACAACCCCTACAACGATCAATACGGCTATGCCCAATATATTTGGGTGCGCGGCTAATCTGAAAATTTCATCACAATGCAAAAAACGGAAATGCGATTGCCGCATTTCCGTTTTTTTACGCAAATATTTGATTACCCTTTCTTCTTTTTGATAACTATTATGACCGTCGTCACCACTGCCGAAAGCGCCAACGCAACGCTCAACCCGATAAACACCAACGCAACCGAGTTTGGCTTGCGAGATTGCGAACCATTCGTGCCCAACGCGGGTATTTCCTGTTGTGCTTGCAGTATCTCGCCGCAAACGGAGCAGCGCAGCCCGTCCGTCAAGCCCTTTTCCGTGGCGGTGGCAGGTTTGCCCTTTACAACCTCTTCCGTGTGAGGAAGAGCAGGAATTTCCGCGCCCTCAAAAAGAATTTCGCCGCAACGGTCGCACATCAGCCCGATGTCGCGCCCCGCATGAGTACATGTGGGCATTTGAAAATTCATGTAGGGAACTTCCTCGTGTCCCAAGGCGGGAATAATCAACTGTTCCTGCGGCACGTAGTACTCGTATATGCAGCTAAATCCGCACTCCGCGCAGTCGTAGTACTCCAAATTGCCCGTTTGCGTGCAGGTTGGCTCTACTTTTTGGTGTACAGTGCCCACCGTGTGTTGATCGTGCAGTTCCAACGTGTGTCCCGCATTGGCAACGCTTACGGTAAAGTCGAATTTGCCCGTGGTTCTGTCGCGGTACACTGCGGGCAACTCTCCGCTGACGTCGCTACCGAGATTTGCAGGCACTTTTATCGTTTGCAAATTTTCACAACCATCGAACATGCGAGCTATGTTTGCGCCTTTGTCTATGCGGAAATTGCTGATATCCAACTGCGCAAGCGAACTGCAATTGGCAAACATCGTGCCCAACCACAAGGTGTTGGATGTGTCAAACATGCTGACGTCCACCGTGTTGAGCGAGGCGCACCCGTTGAACATGGACGTTGCCCCGCGCATGGCGGAAGTGTCGAAGTTGTCAAACGCCAGCTCCTCGAGATTTGCACAACCGCTGAACAACGAACCGCACTCTGCGGGAGAAACTATCGTGCCCGTGTAGACAAAAGCCAAACGAGAGCTGTCCTCTTGGTCGCGGTACAGTCTGATGTAGGTATCCATACGTTCAAAGGTGTCCTTGTAGCCAACGGGCGCTTGATGTACGAATTTGATGCTTGTAAGAGTTTTGTAGTCCTTTACCACGGTGCGCCACTCACGCGAGAACTCCCGCGCAATGCTCACGTCTCCGTAGTCGTCGTTGCCGTCGGCGTCCTTCAACGCGGGGTAGTCGTCCTCTCCGACAGGCGTGCCGTAGGTGACGTTTATAAAGCTGATGTTGAAGGACTTGGCGGACGTTGTTACAATGTTGACGGTGTGCTGCCCCACCTCCAACTCATCGGAGGTGTACACGCACTTGTTGAACAGCTTTTTGTCGGCAAGGTTTATCGTGCCGGCTTCCGTGCCGTCTATCGTCACGCTTGCCGTGCCGTAGCTTTCGTCGGTGTCCGCAAACACGTCAAAGCCCGTACCGAGAAATTCAAACGCGTAGTTGGCGTTGTTCTGCTCGGTAGAAAGCTTGCCGTTGGCGTCGTTTTCCTCAAAGCCGTTGTTTTCCTTTTGGTAGTTGCTCGGCTTGACCGTTTGATTGAGCTTTGTTTCCAAACCGGCATACACTTCGGCAATGCAGGTGACATGGGAAGTTTTGTCGATGACCAGCTTGAAGTAGCGCAGACTTGTTTCTTCAAAACCAAGACGGAAACGATAGCCGTCGGGATTGGGAGATTCGCCGCCGTACAGAAGCGTGTAATTGTCGTTGCTTGTTGAACCGTACAAATGCAACTCTTGTACTTTGTTTGCTGCGTTGGCGCGCAGAGCAACATCAAAGTAGTTGAAGCTCTGCACCGAGCCTGTGTCTATCACAAATTCGTGCGGGTACTGCGGTACGTTGCTTCCCTGCCACTGGTTGTGGTAGAAGGTGTTTTCGCTGCCGTCCACCAGATTGTCTTTGGACGTACTGCCGTTGTCCTGAGGCGCGGAAAGCACTTCCCAATTGTCTTTTTCCGCCTTGTAGTCCATTGTGGCGTTTTTGATACTGTCCACAAAACGGGGTTGCCAACCCTTGAATGCCTTGGCGGCGGCAAGGTCCTCCGTTGTGGCGAGCGGATTTACAATGCAGCTTGCGGGAATGTCTACCGTTTCGTCGCTGTCGGGAAGCTTTACTCCCAAAAAGAAGTTGCCCTGTCCTCCCCAATTGACAAGATGCGCTTCAACAAACAGCGTTTCGCTCTTTGCAAGCGTCAGCTCGAGCTTGATGTTTTCCGAAAAATTCGGCGTGTAGTTGGTGGTTTTCAATTCGCCTTTCGACTCGTGTTGAGATTCGTCATAGAATGTGACGGTCGCAACGTCGTCGGAACGAAGATAAAACACGTACTTTCCCTCTTGCGGCGCAACAAACTTGAACTGCGTTTTGAAGTACTCCACGTTCGTTCCGTGATTGAAATTGGGTCTGTTGACGCTGCTGCTGCTTTCGGAGCTGTCGGGCTGACGGTCTTTGACAAGTTGTATGGCGTTTTCCACCGTCGGCTTTGTGCCCGCCGCGTTGAGATCCCACACGTCGGTGTGAACTCCGTTGTAGAGCAGTTTGAAGCGCACATTCAGCGTAACCGTTCGTCCGCCCAAGGTACGCACCACAATGTCGAAGCTGTCGCTTTCGGCGGCGGTTTCGGGCGGAGTGTAGGTTGCCAAACGGCTGTTTTCGTCGTAGCTCAGATTGCCGAGTTTTGCTTTGGAAACGCTTACGATTTGGAAACTTACGGGACAAGCAAAATTGACGTCGGAAAGGTCGAATACCGTTTGATACTTGCCGTCCACCTCGTACTTGCGCGCCGTTTCCTCTCCGTCTATGCCGTTGGACCAACGGTAGGCTATCGGGTAAAAATCGGGCAGCGTTTCAAGAAACTCCAGCTGCTGTTCGGTAAACAAGTTCGTCGTCACGTTGCCGTGGTAGAAGGTGTTGATCCAAGGCAGCAAATTGACTCGATCCACCAAGCCGATACGGTACACAAAGTCCGCGCGTTTGTTGGTGCAAAATTGCGGATTTATTTGATAAGTGTAGAAAAAGTCCACAAACTTGTCCGGTCCGAAAGAGTGAATGAGTGTGGAGTACAGCGACAATTGATCGAAGTACTGTCCCTGCGCCTTGTCGTAGTCGTTGTAGTCTTCGATTGCCGTGCCGTCCCGCTTGGTTTTGCTGACGTTGACGGAGCGTTCGATAGCCGTAAACGGATGCACAAATTCTCCGTGTTCTACCGTCACCAAACGCGAATCCATGTTACACAACATTGCGTACATCAGCACAATGAGGGTGTTGTTCCACACTTCTCCCTCGCCGTCGCCGCACATTCCCCAATTTACGCCGTTAAAGGTCTTTGCCTGAACGTGCCCCAGCTCGTGGAAAGTGCCCCAATTGCCGCTTGTGGTAAGCTTGGCGTAGTTCATGCAGGTGGGAAACCAATAGTATGGCTGTGCGCAACGGTCGCTACCCAACGCCACCGCCTCTCCTGCGGGAACGTGCATGTCGTAAGACATGGTGATGTTGTAGTTGTAGGCTCTGCCGTTCAAGCTCGAATTGATTGCAAACACCGAGTGCCAAAAATACGCAAGCATTTCGATGTCATCGCAGCTGCGCATGTCCTCGGCGTAGCCGATGAGCTGTCCGTTTTCGCAATCCAAGGTGGCAATCAAACCCGGAGCTTTGCGCAAATATGTTTCAAATTCGTCCACCGTGGTGACGCCCAACACAAAGTGCGGCGTTTCAACCGCTCCGCTGATAACCATGTCTACCGCACTGTCGGTGGGCTGAACGTACAACGGTCCGCCGTAAATACAGCCTATGGAGTAGTCGCCGTCCTCGGTAATGGTAAAAGTCGCGCCCATCATCGGCACTTTTTGATTTTGCCGCTTCCACTGTCCTTGAAGGTGGTAATCGAATTGGTCGTAGTTTGGTTCGCGTCCATCTGCCGCCGCCTGACGCGCTTCGTTCAACAGAATTTCGTCCCAATGGGCAAAGTAGTCGGCGTTGTTGCCGAAGCTCTCGCCGTTGATACCGCCGCCGCGGTAGCCCAAGGTGTCCTGATGATGGGTGTAAAGAGTGAGCGTTTGTCCGGACTTGAGACCGCTGACGTGCAACTTTGCCGCTTCGCCCGGCACAAGGTAAAGCCCCGTCGTCATCGGCGAACGGTAAATGGGGTCGGTAACAATGTGCTTGGTGACGGCAAGCGCACTTTCCGGTACTTCGCCGTAAATATAGTCTGCCGCAGGGTGCTTTTTGAGCTGACCGCTTGCCGCCAACTCCATTGCGTGGTCGTTGTAGTAAGCAACTTGGCGCAACAGCATGTATTTTTCGAAGTCGGAAAACAAATTGCCGTTGTCCTTAAGCCCCTTCATCGGGTACTTGGGGTCGGAGCTTGTGCTGTCTCCCTCCGTACCCTCAAACGTAACTTTGGCGTTGTTGTCCGTTACCTGCTCACCCGTTTGCGGGTCTACAAAGTAAAACGTGTCCTCCAATTCCTCGGCGGGATGTCGTTCGACGTTGCGTTCGGTCACTTCCATTACAGGCTGACGCACGGTAACGCGACGACCGCGTATGTCCTGCAACGACTTGATAGACAAGCCTTCGTTCAGATCCTCGGGACGCACCACGCCCTCGTTCTGCACATCGACAACGCTGTCGTTAGCTTCCTCCGACAACGCAATCGTTCCGAAATCGGTTTGAGCAATTGCGGCGGAAGCATTGCCGAGCAGCAATGCGGCTACAAGCATCAGACACACTAATCCACGAAAAACGCTCAATTTCTTCATAAAATTTTCCTTTTATTTTGCGGCGATATGGTGCGCAAAAAACACACTGTATTTTAATATATAAACATTAACACATTCAATTCTCCACGTCAACTTTTGATAAAAAAACTTTGCGTCAACTTTTTTATTTTTTATGCAAAATCGCAGGAAATTTTTTACACATTGCCGCGCAGCTTGCCGTTTGGCAAAGAGATTTTTCTATGTTCAATTTGTAAATATTATTCTTGACTTTGCGCGTGCAAAAGTTTATAATTGTTTTTGTATGGTGTCTGCGCGAAAAACGCGCAACCAAAACAAATTTCGATACTTTTTTTGGAGGAAACAATATGGCAAAGAGAACTATCGACGGTAATACCGCTGCGTCTCACGTTGCGTATGCGTTCAGCGACGTTGCGGCTATCTACCCAATCACACCTTCTTCTCCCATGGCAGAGGTCGCCGATGAATGGGCGGCGGCAGGCAGAAAAAATCTGTTTGGGCAGACGGTAAAAATTGCGGAAATGGAATCGGAAGCAGGTGCGGCGGGCGCTGTACACGGCAGTCTTGTCGCGGGTGCGCTTACCACCACTTTTACGGCAAGTCAGGGCTTGCTGCTGATGATCCCCAACATGTACAAAATCAGCGGCGAATTGCTCCCCTGCGTGTTCCACGTTTCGGCAAGAGCGTTGGCTGCCCACGCGCTCAACATTTTCGGCGATCACCAAGACGTGATGGCGTGCCGTCAGACAGGCTTTGCAATGCTTGCCAGCAACTCCGTACAGGAAGCTATGGACATGGCGCTTGTGGCGCACCTTTCCACTTTGGAAGCCAAAGTGCCCTTTTTGCACTTCTTTGACGGCTTCCGCACCAGCCACGAGGTGTCGAAGATAGACGAGATCACCTACGAGCAGATGGACAAGCTGTTGGATCGCCGTTTTGTGGAAGAATTCCGTCAACGCGCGCTTAACCCCGAGCATCCGCAGCTGCAAGGCACGGCGCAAAACGGAGACATCTACTTCCAGAACAGAGAAGCCGCCAACAAGTACTACCTTGCCACTCCCGAGATCGTCGAGAAGTACATGAAGAAGGTCAGCCGTCTGACGGGCAGAAGTTACCACCTGTTCGATTACGTGGGAGCTAAAGACGCCACAAGCGTCATCGTCATCATGGGCAGCGGCGCGGAAGCTGTGGAAGAAACAGTTGACTACCTTACCGCTCGCGGCGAAAAAGTGGGCGTGTTGAAGGTTCACCTGTACCGTCCCTTCTCGGCAAGCCACTTTGTAAAGGCACTGCCCCGCACAGTCAAGAACATTGCCGTTCTCGACCGCACCAAGGAACCGGGATCTCTCGGCGAACCGCTCTACCTCGACGTGGTTGCCGCGCTTGCCGAACAGCATCGCAAGGCAAATGTCGTCGGCGGCAGATACGGCTTGGGCAGCAAGGAATTTACTCCTTCGATGATACTTGCCATCTACCGCAATCTGGAGGGCGAAAGGAAGAACCACTTCACCATCGGTATCAACGACGACGTGACGGGCACTTCGCTCGAAGTCAAGGAACAGATTGACGTTGCTCCCGCCGGCACAACACGTTGCAAGTTCTACGGCTTGGGCAGCGACGGCACCGTGGGCGCAAACAAAAACAGCATCAAAATTATCGGCGACCACACCGATTTGTACGCGCAGGGCTACTTTGAATACGACTCCAAAAAGAGCGGCGGCTTGACGATCAGCCACCTGCGTTTCGGCAAAAACCCCATCAAATCCAGCTACCTAATCGATCAAGCGGAATTTATCGCTTGCCACAACCAAAGCTACGTAACGCGTTACGACGTGCTTGCGGACGCCAAAGAGGGCGGCACGTTCCTTTTGAACTGCGCTTGGAGCGACGAGGAGCTTGACAAAGAGCTGCCCGCATTTATGAAGAACGAAATTGCGAGAAAGCACCTCAAATTCTACACCATCGACGGCTTGCACATCGCTTTGAAAGCAGGAAGCGCAAAATCCACCAACATGGTTATGCAGGCGGCTTTCTTCAAACTTGCGGACATAATCCCCTACGATCAGGCAGAGGACTACATGAAGCAGGCGGTCATAAAGAGCTACGGTAAAAAGGGACAAAAGGTCATCGACGCAAACTTTGCCGCAATCGACGGCGCAGTTGCGGGATTGCACGAGGTAAAAGTGCCCGAATATTGGGCAACCACCACCGAGGGCGCGCCCCTTCCCGAAAAGACGGACAACGAGTACTACGAGCAATTTGTTCGTCCCATCACCGAGCAAAAGGGTAACACGTTGCCCGTTTCGGCGTTCAATCCGTCCGGCGTTGTTCCCACAGGCACAACCAAGTACGAAAAGCGCGGAATTGCCGTAAACGTACCCGTTTGGCAGCCCGAAAACTGCATACAGTGCAATCAATGCTCCTTCGTTTGCCCGCACGCGTGCATTCGTCCCGTGCTTGTTGACGAAAACGAGCCCGTACCCGAGGGATTTGTTACCAAACCCGCAGTGGGCATAAAGGGTGCAAAGTACCGTGTTCAGGTAAGTCCGCTGGACTGCACAGGCTGCGGAAGCTGCGCCAACATTTGCCCCGCGATCAAGGGCAAGGCTCTTGTAATGACCCCAGCAGAGGAAGTTCACGAAACGGAAAATTGGGAGTTCAGCCAAAAAGTTCAACAGGTAAAAAGCCCGTTGAACCCCGCCACCGTCAAGGGAAGCCAATTCAAACAACCGCTGTTTGAGTTCTCCGGCGCATGCGCAGGTTGCGGCGAAACGCCCTACGTCAAACTTGTCACACAGCTGTTCGGCGACAGAATGGTAATTGCAAACGCAACCGGTTGCTCGTCTATTTACGGCGGATCGGCTCCCACCTGCCCCTACACCACCGACAAAGAAGGTCACGGTCCCGCTTGGGCTAACAGCTTGTTTGAGGACAATGCGGAATTCGGCTACGGCATCAACCTTGCATACAATCAACGCAGAAACCGCCTTGCCGACAAAATTGCTCTGCTCCAAACAAAGTGGAAAAAATGGAAAGAAGGCGCTGCCGCATGCAAGGCTTGGCTGGAAGGCAAAGACGACGCCGAAAAGAGCAGACTTGCTTCCGAAGAACTTGTAAAACGTTTAGAGGAATGTAAGGATTGCGGCTGCCGCTGCGACAAACTTGTTCAGGAAATCTACTCCGAAAAAGACTGCCTCGTCAAAAAATCCGTTTGGATCTTCGGCGGAGACGGTTGGGCTTACGACATCGGCTACGGCGGACTTGACCACGTGCTTGCAAGCGGCGAGGATGTAAACGTGTTGGTGTTGGATACCGAAGTGTACAGCAACACAGGCGGACAGGCAAGCAAATCCTCTCCCACAGGCGCAGTTGCAAAATTTGCCGCAGCAGGCAAACGCGTCAAGAAGAAGGACCTCGGCATGATGGCTATGAGCTACGGCTACGTGTACGTGGCGCAGGTAGGTATGGGCGCAAATCAGGCTCAACTTGTCAAAGCCCTCACCGAAGCGGAAGCCTACCACGGACCCAGCCTTGTAATTGCCTACGCTCCCTGCATCAACCACGGTTTGAACATGGGCAAGAGTCAGGAAGAAATCAAACGCGCCGTGGATTGCGGCTATTGGCAGCTCTACCGCTACAACCCCGACCTTGTCGAACAGGGCAAAAATCCCTTCACGTTGGATAGCAAAGAGCCTACGGGCGACTACCAAGAATTCATCAAGGGCGAAACTCGTTACTCCTCGCTTGCAAAGACGCGTCCGGAAATTGCCGAAACGTTGTTTGCCAAGTCGGAAAAGGACGCCAAGGAACGCGTTGCCAAGTACCAAGCTCTTGCAAACAAAGAGTAACCGCGCAGACGCACCCCGACAACACAACAAAATAGCTCCCGCCTTTCGGCAGGAGCTTTTTTTGCTCTGTAACATATAGTTGCAAATATGCTTTTTTACAGATGTACTTCAGTAAGCAAATGTGAGGGTGATGGTGACGTTGTTGCCGTCGGAAACGTAGCTTATGGTAAGGTTGGTCAGGTGGTCGCCCGTTACAGTCATTTGCAACGTCAAGCCGCTTGTGGGCAGCTTAAGGTCAGTTCCTTCTACTTTCAGCACTTGACTGATGTTTTCCGCTCTCACCGTCGCTGCAAGGCTTGTCTCCGTCAAATTGTAGCCGGTGTTGAAGTAGTCGACATTCAACGTAAGAGCCGGCACAAAGCTCGTCACAGCCTCGTAGTGGTCGTTTACTTGCTCCACTGTGAAAGGCTCGTTTTGGCTGAAGTCATTGTGGCGGTACTTCTCCGTTCCCGTAACGTCGTAACCGTCTCCCTTGGTGTAGGTCAGCTCGCGTGCGTAGTTCAGCAGAGTCCCTTTCTTTATCTCTATCTTCTGCTCTATCGTTTTGGCAGCAGATATTTCGTTGTACTTCTCTTGCAGTATCTC
>CANRHN010000007.1 GCA_947630425.1 uncultured Clostridia bacterium
TCAACATCAGCTTTTTTATAGTACAATATTTTGCGTTTTGTGTCAACTTTTTTAGCATTATTTTTTCAGAAAAATTTGCGGCGACGACTTCGACATTTTTCAAATGAAATTTACAAAACATTGCAAAATGACAGCGCGGCAATACTGTACCATTGTTTGCGGAGGAAGAAAATGGAAGTTTACACAAATTTAGAAGGCTCCGATTTGGTTTTTTCTCTCGTGGGCGAATTGGACGAACATTCCGCCGCTTTTGTGCGAAAAAAAATGGACGAAGCTATCGAAAGAGAAAATTTCGGCTCAGCCGTGTTGGATCTGAGCAGGCTTTCTTTTATGGATTCCACGGGAATTGGCGTCGTCATAGGTAGATACAAACTTGTGCGCAAACAAAACAAGCGGCTTTTGGTGCGCAATCCATCGCCAACGGTAGACAAAATTTTTCGTATGAGCGGTTTGTACGAAATCATTTCCCGAGCCTGAAAAACAAATTCGATTTTTTATGAGGTCAACAAAAACATGTCAACAATCAACAAAATGAAACTTACCATAGAAGCAAAATCACAAAACGAGGGCTTTGCCCGCAGCGTTGTCGCCGCGTTTTTTGTTCAGATCAACCCCACCTTGGAACAGGTTGAGGACATAAAAACCGCCGTTTCCGAGGCGGTGACAAACTGCATTGTTCACGCATACGACGGAAAACAACAAGGACAGATAGAAATCGTCTGCACGTTGACGGAAAGCACCATGACGGTGGAAATTTGCGACTTCGGCAAGGGTATTGCCGATGTGGAACAAGCAATGAAGCCCTTTTACACTACCGTTTCCACGGGCGAACGCTCGGGAATGGGCTTTACCGTTATGCAAGCGTTTTGCGACTCCGTAAACGTCACTTCGAGAGAGGGGCTTACAACCGTCAAGCTTGTAAAAAAGGTGGCATGACGGCAAATGTTGACCCACGAAGAAACAATGGCTCTTATTGCCAAGGCACAGGCAGGCGACGAAGAGGCTTCCACCACGCTGTTGACGGAAAACGCGCCTTTGCTTAAAAGCATAATCAAACGCTATCTCGGCAAGCATATCGAATACGACGATTTGTACCAGATCGCAAGTATCGGACTGCTCAAAAGCATAAAAAATTTCAGCTATGAGCATAACGTCCGATTTTCCACCTACGCAGTTCCAATGATTTTGGGGGAAATAAAGCGTTACATGCGCGACGACGGATATCTCAAAGTTTCGCGCAGCTTAAAAACGCTTTCCGCAAAAATTACGCGTTTTGTGGACGAACAACTTAAAAACGACGGCGAGAACCCCACCGTTGAGGAAATTGCCCAACATTTCGGAATAGAACCAACCGATGTGGTTTTTGCTTTGGACGCAACAAGATTGCCCGTTTCTCTTTACGAAAAGGCAAACGACAGCGACGGAAAACAAACGGAACTGATTGAACACTTACCCACCGACGAGGACAAGAAAATGCTTGACAAGCTGATACTTAAGGATATGCTGAGCAAGCTTTCTCCTCGGGAACAAAAAATTGTTGTGCTACGCTATTTCCGCGATTTGACGCAGGGGGAAATTGCGCACAAGCTGGGGGTGTCACAGGTTCAGGTGTCGCGGTTGGAAAACAAAATTTTGCAAAAATTAAAGGATCTGTACAACGAACCGTAATCAAGCATAAGGCTTTTTTACTTTTTTCCGCACCGCAACAAAAAGCACAACCGCTTTCACAAAACATTAAATAACGTCATTTTTTAGTCAAGAATGGTTTTTTTAATATGCTATGTCTGGAATAGTATTATGTATTTTTCCAAAATTCGTCATAGTGAAGTAAAAAATATTGGTAGCATGAAAGCAAACAAAATTAGAAACCGACTTCTATTTTAAAAAGGAATTTTCGCGCGCGGAGACGGACGCTTCGTCCGTAGTAGCGGAAAAAGCGAAAATTTCGCACTGCAAGTGGCGACTTGCGCGGCACTTGCAGCCCTTGCGGGGGATGCTGGGGCATGCGACTCCCCAGCGAAAGTCAAATTAAAACAAGCCGCGTGCAGCGGCTTCCTTAGTAGTCCGACCAAGGCTGCGCTTGCGCCCCGTCAGGGGTCGGTTGCATAGTCAACCGAACAGCCTTGCGTTTGGTCGGAGGCTCTAATGGCATAATGTTGGGGTGGAATAGATTTTTTTTCATTTATAAATTTTTATTAACCCCAACATTTGCCATAGAGCCATTTACGTATTGGAGGATCTGTCAAAAGCATCGTTTGTACGGCTCAAAAGCAGGATGCCTACAATATCAAACAGAACAATCCGCCGCGGTTTTCGTTTACGATCCTTTTTACCGTTTTGGCGAGCTTTTGTTTTACTTCTACGGGCATTGCGCTACATTTCCCTTCCAAGCCCTCTTTGGCAATTCCCGCCATGGTTTTACCGAACATGTTTGTGTTCCAAATTGCGTCGGGATTTTGTTTGTACTCTGCCAACAAATATTGACTTTGTTGTTCCGTCCCCACCATCGGACTGACTTCCGTGTTGACGTCCACGCGGATTATGTGGTAGCTGGGGGAAGTTGCCTTCAGGCGCACGCCGTATACATTGCCCTGCTTGACAATTTCCGGCTCGTTCAAACTCATGTCGTCCGTTTTCGGGTAGACAATTCCGTAGCCGTTGGCGTCCGCTTCGTCCAAGGCGTCTTTCATTGACTCAAAGCGTTTTTTTGCGTAGGCGGCACTCGTAACAAAGCTCATCAAAGAAAATTCGTCCTTTATTTCCATTTGAGCCTCGTCGGAAAGCACGCGGAAGAACAAATCCGACTTGGGCGAAAACGCGTATGTTACCACGCCGCTGCCCATGTTGAGGTCTTTCACTTCCACCGTCTCGGAAAAATTACATTCGTCAAACGCCCCAATCAGCTTTTCGGCGTCCTTCATTTTGCACACTTCGTTGCAACGCGATTTTATACGCTCGATGATTTCCGTGATAAACTTGTTGTCCTTTTCCAGAGCGCGCATCCACAAGGGCAAATCAATTGCAATACGGCGAACGGTAAATTCTTTCAAAATACTTTGCAAAACGCTTTCCAATTCCGTTACGTCGGCGGAGCGCACGTTTAGCGGCAACACTGCCACACCGTACTTTTCCTGCAACGCGGCGGCAAGCTCTTGTACGTGTTCGTTGTTTACGTCCGTGCAGTTCAAAACAACAACAAAAGGCTTTCCCGCCGTTTTCAATTCGCGCACAACGCGCTCTTCTGCAGAAATGTAGCTTTGGCGCGGAATTTCTCCGATACTGCCGTCGGTCGTCACGACAACCGCCACTGTCGAATGTTCCGTCGCAACCTTTTGAGTGCCGATTTCCGCTGCCTTTTCAAACGGAATGGGTTCGGTGGACCACGGCGTGTTGACAAGGCGCATTTTGTCCCCCTCCAGATGTCCTTCCGCTCCGTCAACAAGGTAGCCCACGCAGTCAATCAAGCGCACGTTCGCCGTTGCCTTGTCGGAAAGGGAAAGGCGCACCGCGGTGTTCGGAACAAATTTGGGCTGCGTTGTCATAATAGTTTTGCCGTCCGCCGACTGCGGCAATTCGTCCGTTGCCCGTTCGCGATCGTTGGGATCGGCAATGTTGGGCAATATCAACTTTGTCATAAAGCTGGTAACAAAGGTGGATTTGCCGCTTCTGACCGGACCCACCACGCCGATATAAATATCACCGTTGGTGCGTTCGGAAATGTCCTGATAAATATTGTTCATACCTGCCTCCAAAATACGTTTGGTAAAGTATATGAGGCAAATTGCGTCGATAGAACTCAAACAAAAATCATCGATTAAAGTACAAGGCATGAACAAGCGCGTTATGTAACGTAGCGTTTCATTTTTGACCCTACCGCTTTGGTTCACCATCTCAAAAAGGGTTTTAAGCGTTTTTTTCAAACAAAAAAAGCACATTTCAAAGTGCTTTATAATGATATATACATATAAATTTGTTTATATCGATAAAAAATCGATTTTTTGGAGAACAAGCGTTGCGAACAAGGAAATTCGATTTTGCCTTGCCTGCACTGCTCTCGCAAGTTACATTTATAACGCAAACGTCCAATGCCGCAAACACACCCCGACGTAACTGCTCGCCCGTCGCTTTGGCAAACGGATAATCGGCGCAAATGCCGCAAAAGCGGCTCACTTTACGATTTTGTCCGATTTGCCCCTCAGCGCCTTGCGAATACCCGTGCGCTTTTCCGTCCCCTTGCAAAGGCGCACTATGTTGTTTCGGTGGGCAAAAATCACCAATGCAAATATAATTGTGTTGAGAGTACAGCACAACGCGTCAATGTTGCTGTACATCACCTTCCAATCATATTCAAAACGCCAAGCGACCCAGCCCCACACAATCATAAACACAGCAATAAACAGACTGACAATGGAAGTTTTGTCGCAAATCAGCAGCAAAACAACGCAGGGAATTATCAAACAGACGGAAAGCATGGGCTGCAAAGCGAAGCTGACGCCTATCGCCGTTGCAACGCCCTTACCCCCTTTGAACTTGTACAAAGCGGGGAAAATGTGTCCCACAACGGCAAACGTTCCCGCAACATAACCGGCAGTGACGGCAACGTTCGGGTCGGAAGAAACAAACGGGAAAATAGCAAATTTTGCCAATACGCAGGGCAAAACACCCTTCAGCGCGTCGCAAACAAAGGTCACTGCCCCAAGCCACAAGCCGTACACGCGAAACATGTTTGTTGCACCGGCGTTTCCGCTGCCGTAGTCGCGCACGTCGCTCTTTTTGAACAGCTTGGAAAAAAGTATCGCAAAATTTATGTTGGCGAACAAGTAACTGCATATAGCAAGCAGCAAAAACTGCCACCAATATTTTACCAAAACATCAAACATCATTCATCCTTTTCGCTACCGCTGCGAAACACGAGCTTTATGGGAGTTCCGTCCAACGAAAACGCCCTTCTCAGACAGTTTTCCAAATACCTTCGATAAGAAAAATGCACCAAATCGGCATTGTTTGTAAAAAAGACAAATGTCGGAGGTTGAGTGGAAGGCTGCGTGGCATATTTGATTTTTGCGCGTCTGCCGTTGTGCGAAGGGGGTTCGACCGCACGGATCGCGTCCGTCACAACGTCGTTCAACGTGCCCGTGCTGCAACGGAAGGTGGATTTGGCGTAAACATAGTCAACTTCCTGCATCAACTTGCCCACGCGCTGTCCCGTAAGAGCGGACACCGTGATGGATCGGAAGTAGTCCATAAAAGCCAAGTCGCAGGAAAGTTTCTTTTTGAAAAGCTCCACTGTGTGCGCGTCCTTTTCGACAAGATCCCATTTGTTGATGACCACCACCGACGGCTTGCCCTGTTCGTGAATGAACCCCGCAATTTTGACGTCCTGTTCGGAAAGTCCTTCGTTTGCGTCCATTACTATAAGGCACACGTCGGCACGGCGCACAGCGTTGAGAGAACGCATAACGCTGTACTGCTCCACGCTGTCCTCAACTATAGCGCGCTTTTTTCTCATTCCCGCGGTGTCTATAATAACGTACCGCCTGCCCTCATAAGTAAAGGGCGTGTCGATTGCGTCTCGCGTTGTTCCCGCGATGTCGGACACGATTGTTCGGTTGTAGCCGAGTATCTTGTTTACAAGCGACGACTTTCCCGCATTGGGCTTGCCCACAACGGCAATTTTTATGGCGTCGTCGTTTTCGTCAAGCTCCTGCTCGGGGAAGAAGGAAATTATATGATCGAGCAAATCTCCCAAGCCCTGCTTTTGCTCGGCGGCAATAGCAAAAAAGTCTCCGAAACCCAGCGAATAAAAGTCGCTAAGCTCCGCTTGGAGAAAGTTGTCTACCTTGTTTACTACCAAAATTACGGGCTTGCTTGTTTTGCGCAACAAGTTTGCCACATCCCAATCCTCAGCCGTCAAACCGCTTTTGTAGTCGCAAAAAAACAAAATGACGTCGGCAAGGTCCAAAGCAATCTGAGCCTGCTCTTTTATGTGACGAAACATCACGTCGTCACTTTTCAGTTGAATACCGCCCGTATCTACAAGCGTGAATTTTTTGCCCAACCATTCGGTATCGGCATATATTCTGTCGCGCGTAACGCCGGGCATATCCGAAACAATGGAAATACGTCCGCCGCACACTTTGTTGAAAAAGGTGGATTTGCCAACGTTGGGTTTGCCAACAACGGCAACAAGAGGTTTTGTCATCAGTTACACTCCAAAATTGCTTGACACAGTTCATAGCCGTCGGCAGTAACAATGATTTTTTTGCCTGTGGCTTTTTTCAATTCGTCCAAAGTCATTCCGTCCAAAAACACATCTTCCGTTTCGCGCAGCATCACGCGAGGCAAAAGCAATGTGTCTCCGACGTTCCCGCAACCGCAAAGCGCGTCCACAATGTCCCGCCCGACAACAAGCCCCGCAACAGTTACCGTTTCGCCGAAAAACTTGTTTGTCACCGTCACAACGTTTACGTTAAGCTGCGGAAAAAGCCTTTTTGCCTTGTCGAGTACCTGTTGCACAAAGGGGGTCGCCGCAACTCCCGTCACCACCGTGAAGCTACCCTTTTTTGCCGCAACGGCGTCTTTCAGTGCCAAATCGAACTGATAACGCATGTCCGCGACCAGCCCGACGCCGTTTTCAAGCTGCTCAAAATCGCCGTAGTACTCAAACGAGGGAATTTCTCTTTGAGCGTAGACGTACATTTCATCGGAGCAGTACACAAAGTGCTTGCCCGTTTTGCTAAAGCATTGCGCGTCAAAATTTTCCACCATATCGATTGTACCATTGGCAACATCTTTGCTTACAGGTTGAAGCTGCTGCAAGCCGCAACGATATTTGGTAAGACCGACGGGCACTACCGCCAAATTTTGTACAGCAGGGTACAGGGAAAACAGATCGCGCATGGTCTTGAGCAGCACATCGCCGTCGTTCAGATCGGGGCACATAACCACCTGCGTGTACATGGTTATGCCGCTGTCGGCAAGCTCCTTGAGCAATGGAAGAATGGGTCTTGCTTTGGGATTGCCCAAAAGCTTGCGCCGCAGCTCGTCGTCTGTGGCATGCACGGAAATGTACAAAGGCGAAAACTTTTTTTCTTTGATACGCTCCAACTCGGCGTCGGAAAGATTTGTCAGCGTGACAAAATTGCCGGAAACAAAGGACAATCTCCAATCGTCGTCCTTTACGTACAGCGTTTTGCGCTGTCCTTTGGGCAGCTGATCCACAAAGCAAAACACGCACTTGTTGGCGCACCAACGCGGTTCGATATAGCTTTCGTCCTCGAAATCCCAGCCCATTGGCAAATTTGCGTCCTTGTGAATGTCGAAATCGAGCTTTTTGCCGTTGCGCTCCACCGTGAGGGAAAAATCCGATTGAGAATCGAAGTAGGCAACGTCCAACATGTCCAGCGCGAGCTTTTGATTGAACGCAACGATCACGTCGTTGCGTTTTATGCCCAGCCTTGCTGCAATTGAGTTTTTGTCAACGCTTTTGATTTTTAACATAACAACCAAAAAGGCAACCTTTCGGCTGCCTCGTTTGCTTCGAGTTTATTTGCCGATTGAGGGCAATTTGGACCAGTCGTAATTTCCGAGCATTCTTATATGCACGATAAAGTTGGGACTTTTGATGGAGACCTTGCTTGAATTGACTTCCGAATCATCCTCGTAAACGTCGCGCGAGATGGTACTTGATTGAGTCAATTGCGTATGAATGTCCGACGGGAAATTTGTAAAGGGCGCGCTTTCCTCTCCGTCAGCATACTTAACCGTTGCGGAAATCATATCGGCAAACACGGCATAGTTGTCGGAATTGAGCGTCTTGGACGAGAGCGCCATAATTACATACCCGTTTGCGCTGTCGAAGGTGTTGTTGTCCTCCGTCCAATCCTCGTGATACATGGCAAGGGACATCATCTTGAACTGCGCATAGCCCTCTTGCGGTTGTTTGTAGCGGTTGCTCTTGAACTCTCCCTTGAAGGTGACGTCGCATGGATTTTGATAGTACTCCATTTCGCCCGCGCCTTGCACCTTACTCTCCTTGTAAAGGTATCTGCCGAACAAGGCATACTTATAGTTGGAGTTGTAGCTGTCAAGAAGCGTGTCGTCGTAGAAGCCGTCGTTTACCAGCTGTATAAAGCGAATTGTGGCAAGAGGCGCTTGAGTGAGCAAAAGTTTGTAGGTTATTTTTACCTCTACCGCTTTGTTGTTTACCTCATAGTTGATGGTAAGCTCCGCTTGCGGATCGTCAAATTCCTTGGCAAGCTGCCGCACCTGCGCTTTTGACATAAATCTCGTGGAGGGCGCGTAGCTACACGAACACAACGTGACAAGCATCACGGCTATAATTAAAAGAACAAACAGTTTTTTCATAGTTACCTCGAATTACTTCTTGTAGTATTGCGTTAGATCGATGTTGAGTACCACGCTTTTGCCGTCAAGATATTTGAGCGTGCCTTGTTTGAAATGGAATGTTATCTTTGTGCAACAAAGCAGCTGCGTCTTGACGCGATAGCGACGGTTGATTTTGTTGATGCCGTACTTGCCGTCCCCCAAAATGGGAGTTTTGAGATAGGCAAGGTGGGCGCGAATTTGATGAGTGCGTCCCGTTATGGGCTTTACCTCCAGCAGGGACAATTCTCCGAGCTTTTTCAAAAGGCTATAGTGCGTTTCTATGGGTAAGTAGCCCGTTTTTTGCACGTCCGACACGTACACAAGGCTCTTTTTGGCGTCCTTGAACAAAAAAGCCTTTAGCCTACCGGCAGGTTTTATGGGGCAACCCACAACAATGCAATGGTAGGTTTTGTCTATTTCGCGTTCCTTGAAGGAAGCGAGCAGTTCGTTTTCGGCAGTTTTGTTGAGAGCAAAAACCACCAAACCCATTGTGTTGCGGTCCAACCTGTGTACGGGCACAGCCACCGCGTCCGTCAGAATGTTGTTTATGCGCTCCGTGAGAGAGCCTTCGCCCTGCACTTCTATTCCTGCGTTCTTGTTGACTACGAGAATGTTGTCGTCGCGGTAAACGACTTCGATACTGTCCTTTTCTCTGTCGGCAAGATACAAGTAAACCACGTCGCCCGCGCTGACGTTCATATCCGTGCCTACCCGAACGCCGTTGATTTTGACGCTTTTGGACTTGATTATTTTTTGAATACGATAGTAGCCGAGATCGGTATTTTCGCCTATCAAATCGGAAAGCAGCTGCTTGTTTTTTACTTGGATTTCCTGAAGCATAAACTGATTATATCAAATACTTTGAAAAAAAGCAAATATTTGACTGTAAATAATATAATAGCGAAACAAAGTGCTTAGCGGCGCATATTTCTATTGGCGCATATTTCAAAATATAACCAAATTCGGGCATTTACAAAGAGAGGGTAAGGCAAAGTGCAAAACGTACATCGGCAAATACGCTGCTTTTAACTGTAATATTTCCGGAATTTCCGAGCAGGGACGCGTACAAAAAACAAACCGCCGCTTGTTAAAAAAAACATCAAAATTTCAAAGAAAAATCGTAAAAATACGGCAAATTTATATACTATGTCACAAATAGTAGTCTCTATTTTGGCAAAAATGAGCATAGTTGACATCAAAAATGTCAGCTATACTCAATGCCGCAAAAAATTTACAGGTAATCATCGCCCTTGTCGCACGCGCCGTCAAGATTCATTTCCGAACTTTTCGTTACGCTTGTAAGCGACGCCATGTTCAACGAAACAAGGATTACGTCGCTTCCTATTTTGGAAATGTTGCACCACGGAATAAAAATATCTTCCCCCGGTTTGAACAGTTTTTTCACTCCGGGCACTACCACGCCCAAAACGTTCTTTCCGTTGCTGTCGATTATCATATCTATAATTTTGCCCATTCGCGCGCCGTTTTGAAGGTTGACAACCTCTTTTGCGCGCAGTTCGCTGTAACTAAGTTCCATATAAAACTCCGCTACTATTATAACAGCCCGACAGCAATAAAATTCAACTCGCCCCCAAAAAAGGTACAAGCCCTACGCCATTTCCGTGCGCAAATGGGTCATTGCATTTTTTTCCAACCTCGACACTTGCGCTTGACTAAGCCCCACTTCTTTGGAAACTTCCATTTGAGTTTTTCCCTCAAAGTAACGTTTGAGCAAAATGTTACGCTCCTTGTCGTCCAAAGTGTTGAGCGCGTCGAAAAGAGTTACGCGCTCCGCCCAGATATACTCGGAGCATTTGTTGTCGGAAATGTGGTCTTGCAATGTGAGACTGTCATCCTCGTCGGAGTAGACCGCTTCGGAAAGAGAAATCGGTTCGGAAATCGCGTCAAGACAGTACAACACCTTGTAGACAGGCAGTTGCATTTCTTCCGCAATTTGCTGTATCGAGGCTTCGTCCACATTTTCGCTTTCCAATTTTTCCCTTGTCTGCAATGCCTGATACGCAACGTCGCGTATGCCCCTGCTGACGCGAATAGACCCCTCGCGCAAAAAACGTCGAATTTCGCCTATAATCATGGGCACTGCATAGGTGGAAAAACACACGCCGATGTTTACGTTAAAGTTGTCAACGGCTTTGATAAGCCCTACGCAACCTATCTGAAACAGATCGTCGGGGTTGTCGACCCGATAACTGTACCGCTGCACTATCGACAAAACAAGTCGCAAATTGCAGTTGATAAAGTAGTTTCGAGCTTCTACGTCCCCCTTGGAAATAGCCAACAGCAGCTCGTTGGACTCCTTTTGCGAAAGCTTGGGCAGCGACGAGGTGTCAACGCCGCATATTACAACCTTTTTGCTCATTTTTCACCTCACTTTTTGTTAGTTTGAGCCTTGCGAACAACAATTATACAAACCGACAACGCCGCAAACGTTTTGCCACAGGAAGAAACGCGGGAAAATATTTGTTTCAAAATGATATACTTGTTGACAATGAACTTTCAAAGCGTTAAAATATTTCGTGAGGTAAAATATGTTACGGGAATTTATCGAACAACTTGACAAACTTCCGCAAAAGGTACTTGCCAATTGCTGTGAAATCGACGCGACAAAGCCGCTTATCGGCATTGTTTGCGCTCAAAACGACGTTACGGCGGCGCACAACGATCTCAACAAGCTGTGTCACCGCGTCGAGGAGGGCGTTTACTCCTGCGGGGGTTCGGCAAAAATTGCTTACGTGCCCTCTATCGACTGTACCGCGCTGCACGGCACGCCTTCCACAAAGTACGATTTGCCTTCGCGAGACCTTACGGCAAACGCCGTCGAGCTGCTCTGTTCCAACAACTTTTTTGACGGCTTAGTGTTTGTGGCAAGCGAGCCCAACGTTGTTTGCGGAATGCTTCTCGGCGCGATAAGATTGAATTTGCCCTGCGCCTTTGTTTGTCAAGGCACGATGACTCCCATTTGGGACGGCAAAAAGGAACACGGTTTTGTCTACATCTACGAGCAAATTGCGCGAATAAAAACAGGGCGCGCATCCTACGACTCCGTGGAACAGCTTGAACAAAATTTGCCCGTTGCGCTCGGAACAGACTGCGAACGCTACGGCGCGAACAGCTTCAACTGTCTGCTGGAGGCGATTGGTCTTGCGGTACGCGGAAACGGCACTGCGCCGTCCGGCTCTGTCGAACGCAAAAAAATTGCCTTTGAAACGGGCAAATTGGCAATCCGACTTGTCCGCGACAGGTGGACTCCTCGCAGGGCATTGACGCAGGCGTCGATGAACAACATGGTCGTGTTGGATCTGGCTTGCGGCGGCAGCTCCACCACAATGCTCAACCTCATTGCTTTGTCGCGCGAGGTGGGCGTAAAAAACATCAATCTCAAAACAATTGGCGAATTTGCCAAAAACACTCCGCTGCTTTTGAACGCGGCGGACGAAAGTCGCGCGTTGATGCCGCAATTTCACCGCGCAGGGGGCGTTTACGCCATGCTCAAACAGCTTGTAAATGCCGAACTTGTCAACGGTAACGTCTGCTTATACGAGGAAACAACCTTGTCCGACATTCTTGCCGACGTGGAAAACGCCGACCCGAACGTTATTCGTAGCGCAGAAAACAAGGTGCAAGCAGCCTCGAGATTGCGCACAATCTACGGAAACGTAGCGGAAGGCGGCGCGTTTGTGCAATGCGGCGGCAAGGGCAACAGCTTTGTCGGCACAGCCAAGGTTTACCAAAATGAGGAAAGCGCAGTTGACGCACTGCTTCACCGCGAAATAAAGGCGGGCGACGTGTTGGTAATTCAGGGCGAGGGACCCAAGAGCGGACCGGGGATGAGAGAAATTTTCCTGTCGTTGGCGTTACTTCGCGGTTACGAGCTTGAACAAAAGGTTGCCGTTATCACCGACGGACGTATTGCCGACTTTTACGGCGGATTTGTCGTTGGGCATATCACCCCCGAAACGGGCGAGCAAAACATTTTCAGCGTGTTGCAGGACGGGGACGAGATAGAAATAAGTTTGACAAAAGGCAAGGTGAGCTTTGAAATCAAAACCAAAGAACTGAACCAACGTTACCGCCAACACGAGGTTGCGAGTGGCAACTACGGCAATTTTTATCTCAAAAATTGGGCAAAAACCTGTTCGACCGCCGTCGAAGGTTGCACATATAAAGCCTCAAAATAAACGGCTTTTCCGATTCGCTACTACGGACGAAACGTCCGTCTCCGCGCGCGAAAATTCCGAGTTAATATAGGTCGGCTTCTATATTTTCTTTACCTTCACATCCAATGGTATACAGCAAAAAAAAACAGGCTTGTGAGTTTCAAGCCTGTTCTCTTTTACTTTTGGGATTTTTCCAATTCCTTTTTCCAGCACCAATAGCACATGCTTTCGTAGGATTCGTCGCCGCCGATAAGAATTGTCGGTCCTTCCTGCACGCATTTTCCGTTGACAAAACGCGCGTTTACCGACGACTTTCTTCCGCAGCGGCAAACGGATTTTATTTCCTGCAAGGAGTCCGCAAGTTCCACAAGGCGTTTGCTTCCCTCAAACAGGTGGCAGGTAAAGTCCAACAACAAACCGTAGCACAAAACGGAAACGCGCTGCGTCAGCTGCTTGAGTTGGTCTACCTGTTCCGCGGTACAAAACTGCGCCTCGTCCACAATCACAATGTCGAACGGGTTACCCTCGGAAGCCTCTTCAAACAGATCCAAAAAACTTTGGTCGGGGGTTATCGTGTAACACCGCGCCGTAAGCCCGATGCGAGAACGCACCATACGTTCCTCGTCGTCATCGCGAGTGTCAAGCGAAGGCTTGACCAGCAACACCCTCATACCCTTTTGCTCGTAGTTGAATTTGCACATCAAGGCTTGCGCAGACTTGCTGCTTGCCATTGTTCCGTATTTGAAATATAGTTTTGGCATGACCGTTTCCTTCATTCTTTTGTTCCTCGACGATTAAAATTGTTTGCAATGGAGTTTTTCCTACCCCATTATGCGTTTTTGTCAGTATAAGCCCTCTATTTTTCCGTCCGAATCAATTGTCATGTTGACAGCGTTGGGCGTTTTGGAAAGTCCGGGCATCAACAGCATGTTGCCTGCAATTGCCACCAAAAATCCCGCTCCGCCGCGGTACTCCACGTCGCGAATGTTCAAAGTAAAGTTTTGTGGCGCGCCCAACAGCTTGGCGTCGTCGCTGAAGCTGTACTGCGTTTTGGCAATTACAACGGGCAATTTGTCAACGTCGCACACGCCTCTCAACGCCTCGAGAGAATTACGCGCCTTTTCGGAAATCTCAACGCGGCTTGCGCCGTAAATTTTTTGGGCAATTTTGCGTATCTTTTCCTCTGCCGCGTCGTTATCGTCGTAGGCAAAGGTAAAGTTGTTTTCCGTTTCGCACAGCTGCACCACCTTGTTTGCAAGCTGTTTTGCGCCCTTGCCGCCCTTGCCCCAAACATCACATTCAATCGCTTCTACGCCATACAACCTTACGGCGCGCTTTACAACGTTCAATTCGCGCTTGGTGTCGCTTGTAAAGCGGTTGATGGCAACCACTGTCGGCAGGTGAAAAACATTGACAAGGTTGTAAATGTGACGTAGCAAATTGCACAGTCCCTTTTTTACCGCCTTGACATTTTCCGTTGTAAGGGATTTTTTGTCCGCGCCGCCATGCAATTTGAGAGCGCGCACCGTTGCCACAAGCACCACTGCGTTGGGCTTGAGATTTGCCATTCTGCACTTGACGTCAAGGAATTTTTCCGCGCCAAGGTCGGCGCCGAAGCCCGCTTCCGTCACGGCATAGTCGGCAAAGGTCAATGCAAGCTTGGTCGCCTGTACGCTGTTGCACCCGTGAGCAATGTTTGCAAAAGGACCGCAATGCACAAAAGCGGGCGTTTTGCCAAGAGTTTGCACAAGATTGGGCTTCAATGCGTCCTTCAACAAAATTGCCATGGCGTCCTGCGCGTGCAAGTCCGAGGCAAAAATCGGTTTTCCGTTGTGAGCGTATGCCACAAGAATTTTGCCGAGACGCGTTTTGAGGTCGTCAAGGCTCTCTGCCAACGCCAAAATTGCCATTATCTCGCAAGCAGCCGTTATGTTGAATTTGTCCGAATGTTCCACCGCGTCCTTTACGCCGTGGTTGACGGCTACTCCCCGCAACGCCCTGTCGTTTACGTCCAGCGTTCTGTTAAAAACTATGCGGTCGGGGTCGATATCGAGCGGATTTCCCTGAAAAACGCTGTTGTCTACAAGCGCGCACAGCAAATTGTTCGCCGCCGTTATGGCGTGAAAATCTCCCGTAAAGTGTAAATTTATGTCCTCCATGGGGACAATTTGCGAATAACCGCCGCCCGTTGCGCCGCCCTTGATACCGAACACGGGACCAAGCGATGGCTCGCGTAACGCCAAGCATGCTTTTTTGCCTGTCAAATTCAGCCCGTCCGCAAGTCCGATTGAGACGGTAGTTTTGCCTTCGCCTGCGGCTGTGGGATTGATTGCCGTTACAAGCACAAGCTTTGCGCCTTCTCTCGGAGAGGGCTTCGAGGACACCTTCGCCTTGTAGTTGCCGAAAAGCTCCAGCTCCGTTTGCGGAACCCCGAGCTTGCGGGCAATTTTCGTTATGGGCGTCAGCTTGCTGTTACGTGCAATTTCTATATCGGTCATAAGCAACTACCTCCTCGGTCGCATTGCGTTTCAATGATAACGTGGAATAAATCTGCTTTTAAGTATATCAAATTTTACGCGTGATGGCAATCTTTCCGTCGGAATAAAACGAATAAATAACTATATCAAAATTTTTTCGCTATTTGGCAAAAGGTGAGCTTCCAACAGCTCCGCGCAACAAGGAGCGCAACGATCAAATCACGGCAAAAACAAGAGCGTCGAAAGCTTTCGACGCCCTTGTAAAAACTGAAATCAACAAAATCTTTTTGTAGTTATGCTGCCAATCTCTGCTTGCGTATGGTTTGCAGGGGAATGGTTGCAACTTGCACAGGGGTAACTGCAGTAGGCATTACCGGTGCAGACGGCGCACCTGTTTCTTCCCAAGTACTGTAGACAGCATTTGTAGCCGCCTTGAAGTACATATTTGTCTTTATATCAATTAAACCCGCTTTATCGTCATTCGTATCTTGCAACGTCACTCGATTGGACTCGCCCTCTAAACCGTTGTTAGCCATGATGATGTTTATCTTGCCGGAACGTGCAACGGGACTTGTGTAAACCCAATACCACCATCCGCCATTTGCCTTTGTCATGTGTTCGGCAGCCCAATTTCCTGTGCTAATCGTTCCATTCCAAATGTGGATTACGATATTATTCCAAGAAGGTGCATACAGCCAGAATGTGTACGTATAAGATTGGGTGTTGATAGTGATGGACTTTATCAAAATGTTGATTTTGCCCGCTTTCAACGTTATGGTGACTGTGCAGGAGTGTTGAACGTTTATGTCTCCGGAACCTGTAAACACGCTACCGGAAGGTTTGTTTGTCACGCTCGGATCGTAGGTAACGGTTCCAAGGGACTCGCCGCCTTTTTGTCCGTCCCAAGATTTTCCCTCGGGTTTAAGTTGGAATCTGTCGCCCGCTTGGAACGTAACGTCCACGGTATACTCGGAGGCTGTCTCATTGTAGGTCATCTTGACAGCATTGCCTACATTGTCGCCCCAACTTTCGACGCCTCTGATTGTGCCGACAAGCCACATTTCCTTTGTAGTTCCGCCACCGCCGCCACCGCCGATGTCGCTGACTTCATCTACATAGATATCAAGAGTTGAACTGTCGTCGTAACGGTGAAGAGTTACTGTGCAGTCTTTCAGCACGTAAATGTTTCCGCCATAGTCGCCTGTTTCCTTGAACAACTCTGTTTTATCCGCAACTTTGCTTCCGGGTTGCATATAAATTTCTTTATAGCCCCATTCTTTAGTCCAAGAACCGGCGGTTCTCACCTTGAATTCGTCGCCCGTTTTGAGGTTAAGCGTGATAGAATAGTGCCCTTCGTCAACTTTGTTGAAGAGTTTGTCGTTATTCCAATCTGTGACACCGCCGATTGTACCCACGACTCCGTAGCCGCCTTCGGGTTCAACGATTTCGCCGGAAACACTCTTTACTTCGATGTCAAGCGTGTTGCCTGCGCTGTCTGCATAACGATTCAAAATGACATGACAGTCTTGTTTGACATAGATATTGCCACCGTAAGCACCCGTTTCTTTGAACAGTTGTGCCTTGTCGGTTATTTCGCTTCCGTCAACGATATTGATTTGATTGTAACCCCACTCGCCGTTTGCAAAACCTGTGTCGTTGGGGTGTCTCACCTTGAATTCGTCGCCACCCTTAAGGTCAAGTTCCAAAGAGTAATGGTCGGCACGGTTTGCGTCTTGCGTAAAGGGTCTTTCCAAATTCCAATTGTCTACGCCTTCAATCTTACCGACAGCTACGTAACCGTTCATGTCAACTATCGGGGTGTCTTTGAATTCGCCCTTCTCCAACTTGCCACATTCGCACAAGCCGTTGTTATATTCGTGAGCCGCCTTTCCTTCCGTTTGTTGCGAACCGCAGATATAGCACACTCTCCAATGGTTTTCCGCGTCGTATCTCCACACGGTCCATTGGTGAGTTGTATGGGGAGTTGCCCCACATTCGCAAGTGTCGCCGTCAAAAGTGTGCGGCAGATAGGTCCTCATGTCTACAGCGCCGCAGGAGGAACAAGACTTCCAATGCTCTGTTTCGTCGTGGTTCCAAACGGTGTAGCTGTGAGTGTGCCCCGCCTCGGCTGCACGTACTTGCGCGTCCTTTTGCTCTGCTTCGGGAGCGGCAATCGGCTTTGCGGTGCTTTCCGACGCAACATAATTACGCGAGTCCGTCAAAGTGTTTTGTTGCTTACCGCATGCCACTGCCAACACCATTGTCAGCGCAAGCGCGATTGCAACGCACACTACAAAAAGATTTCTCTTTTTCATAATTTTCCTCCTTGTTGATTACGTTTGTTTTTTGCTCGAGGACAAACAACCTCACATACACGTATATTATATAATAAATAAAACTCAAATTCAATAGCAAAATGAAAATTTTTTTAATTTGTTTGCAACCAATTTTGCCATTTGCTTCCGCGCGCCGCTGTTTGGTTGTCAGTTGCACAAGGAACGCCGCCAAAACGCACATGTAAAAAGCGACAGCCGAAAAAGCCGTCGCTTAAGAATGTGCTTTGTAAAAGCTATTTGATGTTTACAATTTCGTATTCGCGGTTTCCCAAGCCGATTTCGTGCGCCCACTCCACGGTGTGAATTCCGTGACGGCTGTTCATGCGTTCGATGAGCGCAGCCTTGCCCGGGTCGGGAGAATTGACGACCTGATCGTAACAGCACTGATCCAACGCCACAGGGTCGAGGGATGCAAAAATGCCAATGTCCGCCATTTCCGGCTCGTGCGGATTGCTGTCGCAGTCGCAATCGACGGAAAGACGGTTTGCAACGTTGATGTACACAATGTTTTGACGTCCCATGTAGTCCATCACAGCCTTGCACGCTTCCGCCATGCTTTCGAGGAAACCATCCTGATCGTCAACGTAGTTCCAAAGCAGGTCGGGCTCCTTGGTGCGACCGACGGTGTGTATCCACGCCTTGCCGCGAGAGGAAGCCACGCCGATAGACATGTTTTTAAGCGCGCCGCCAAAGCCGCCCATTGCATGCCCCTTGAAGTGACTCAACATCAACATGCTGTCGTAGTTGGCAAGATGACTGCCCACAATGTTGTAGCCGTCCATGTGCTTGCCGCCGTTGATGGGAATTTCCATGTCCCCTTTCTCGTCCATAATGTCGCAAGGCGCAATGTCCCAAAAACCGTGGTCCTTGATTGTTTGCCAATGCACAGTGGGATTGCAACGCTTTCCGCCGTAAGCCGTGCAGCACTCTACTATCGTTCCGTTCAGGCTGTCGACAAGAGGTTGTATCAATTTGGGATTCAAAAAGTTGTGACCGCCCGGTTCTCCCGTGGAAATTTTGACGGCAACCTTGCCCTTCAGCTCCTGCCCGAGCGACTTGTAGATTTTGATGAGACTTTCGGGTGTGATTTCCTTTGTAAAGTATACTGTCGATTTCATAACGCTTCTCCTTTTTGACAATATAATTTTACAGCACTGACAGGGTTTCGTCAACGCCCATTTTTGACAAACATCAATTTTTTTATGTTAAAACGCGCAAATTTGTCGAATTTTTGTTGCTATGTCTGTAATAGTAGTATACAAAATGGCAATTTTCGTTATTCTGAAGCTGAAAATCGGCGAAGAAAATTTACATTGCAAAAATTGTTGAAACAAAATGTTTTGATATGCGCTTTGTTTTGTTGCCACTTTTTGCGCGCAGTGCTATAATTGGGTGTATTTGAAATATGGCAAAAAACATAGATATGACCGCCAACAAGGGTATGGTCAAAAATTTAATAAGATTTGTTATGCCCATTGCCCTGTCGGGCATTTTGCAGCTGCTGTTCAACACCAGCGACCTGATTGTTTGCCGCTACTTTGGAAGCGAACACTCTGTGGGAGCAATCACCTGCACCAACGCTTTGGTCAACCTTATTGTAAATCTTTTTCTCGGGCTGTCAATTGGCGCAAACATACTTATGTCGCGCTGTTACGGCACAAAGGACAAGCAAAAGGGGCAGCGCGTTGTTTACACTTCTTTTGTTCTGTCCGTGATAATGGGATTGATCGTGGGCGCAATCGGGGTGTGTTTTACCAAATACTTTTTGATTTGGATGGGCACAAACCCCGAAGTGTTGGAGCTTTCCACGCTGTATTTGCAAATTTACTTTGCGGGCGTGCCCTTTTCGATGATTTACAATTTTTGCGCGGCTCTGCTGCGTGCCGTGGGCGACACAAAACGCCCATTCTACTTTCTTACTCTGTCGGGGTTGTTCAACGTCGTTCTCAACCTGTTGCTTGTGATTCAGTTCAAAATGGACGTTGGGGGCGTGGCTCTTGCCACCGCGCTGTCACAGGCGCTTGCCGCCGTTGACGTTTTGGTATACATGCGCTTCAAAAAGGGCAACTTTTTCCGCTTTCGCTTTCGCGACATTCGCCTGTACAAAAAGGAAGCGTTGGAAATTACCCGTTTGGGCTTGCCCGCGGGAATACAAGGTTCGCTGTTCAGCATTTCCAATGTGATGATACAAACAAGTATCAACGATTTGAGCATAACTTTGGGCGCGGCGGCTTTGGACGGTAACGGAGCAGCGGCAAACCTCGAAGGGTACGTCTACACCGCTATGAACAGCTGCGCGCAGGGCATTGTCACGTTCGGCTCGGCAAACTACGGCGCAAAAAACAAGCCCAACATTCGCAGAGTTGTTTTGCGCACCATGCTGGTGGTTGCGGGCGCGTGGGCAATTCCGTCGTTTTTTGTGATGATTTTTGCCAAACCGTTGCTGGGACTTTACGCGCCCACCGAACAAGCCGTGCAATTCGGGTTGGATCGCATTTACATAACCGTCGGAACTTACTTTTTGTGCGGATTGATGGATATTGGCGCGTACTCGCTGCGCGCAATCGGCTACTCCGTGTTGCCAACGGTAATTTCTACGTGCGGTGCGTGCGGACTGCGGTTGCTGTGGATATTTGCGATTTTTCCGCTGGACTACTTTCACAACATAACTTGGCTTGCCATTTCCTACCCCATCAGTTGGGCGATTACCGCGCTTGTTCACTTTGTGTTTTTTGCGGCGCTGTTCCGTCGGTTGAATTTTGACGACGAGCAAAACGCAAAGCCCGACGCGCCGCCGCCGAGAAAAAGCAAACGACAAAACAAAGCAAGCGTTTCAGAGTGTTGACCGAACGAAACCCGAAAACGCTTGTTTTTTTGTGTTTTTTTCAATTTTCTACAGAGCTTGCTTCAAAGAGAATTTTTTCCAACTGTTTTGCGCTTAGCAATTTGGGAACGGGGTACAGCGGATTTGCCTCCGCCGCCGCTGTTTTGGCAAGCTGCGGAATGTCCTGCGCGGCAATGCAATCCAATTTTTGCGGAATGTTCATTTGCCTGTTCAGCCCTTCGATTTTGGCAACCACCGCTTGCGCGCCCTCCTGCGGGGAAACGGTTTTGTCGAACAGCCCCGCATACAAGCCCATTTTCCAAAGTTTTTTGTAAGCCGCCTTGCCGTACTCTTTGAGTACAATTGGCAAAAGCACCGCGTTCGCCAACCCGTGCGGAACGTTGTACTTGCCGCCGAGCGCATGCGCTAACGCGTGGACGTACCCGACGTAGCTTTCGGTAAACGCCAAACCCGCCATATAGGACGCGCGCAGCATGTTTTCGCGGGTCTCTACGTTGCCGCCGTCGGCAAAAACGGTTTGAATGTTGTAAAAAATGATTTTTGCGGCGCACAGCGCGTTATGCCGCGAACGCTTGGTCGTGCTTCGCCCGATGTAAGCCTCGATTGCGTGAGTCAATGCGTCCATACCCGTCGCCGCCGTTACAGAGGGCGGCAAGCCCACCGTCAACGCGCTGTCGAACAACACGTAGCGCGGAATAAGGCAAAAATCGTTTATGGCGTACTTGTGCCGCGTTTTGCTGTCCGTGATGACCGCCGCAACGGTAGTTTCGCTGCCCGTACCCGCCGTTGTTGGTATCGCAAACAAAGGGGGCAATGTTCGGCGCACCTTCAAAAGCCCTTTCATTTGAGCGAGAGTTTTGTTCGGGCGCACCAATTGCGCGCCCACCGCTTTGGCACAATCCATTGCAGAGCCGCCGCCGATAGCCACGAGACAATCGCAGCCGCTTTGGCGGTACAGTTCCGAAGCCTCCGCCACGTTGTCCGTTGTGGGGTTGGCGACCGTGCCGTCGTAAAGGGCGTAGCTTATGTCGTTTTTTTCCAACGCGGCAAGCAACGCGTCGCACGCGCCCAGCTTACGCAAGGTTTTGTCCGTGACGACAAGCGCGCAGCTTAAATTGCGCTTTTGCATTACGTCGGCGATTGCGTCATAACTGTCAAGCCGCTCGGGCTCGCGGTACGGCAACAACGGAATTGCCATTCTACAAAAAAATTGAAACGTGCGGCAATATGCCTTTTGAAAAATGTTCACACCATTAACTCCTTGCCGAATACCATAAGTATAGCACACCCGCCAAAACAAATCAACGCGAGTTTTTTCCGACCACACTGTCGCATCGGGTATTCGCCGCAAAACGGCTTCGCGGTGGCACTCGGGCATTCGGTGAAAAAAGGGCTTCGCTCACACCTCGCGCCCTTTAGTCGTGGAACATAACAGACTTTGCGCGAGGTGTTCGTTGCAGATTATTTTTCACCGAACACCCTCGTGCCTTGTTGAATAAGGTGTAGTTAGTTGCAGATTGTTTTGCGTGCGAACACCCTCGCTCCCTTGTTAAACAAGGTTGGAGGAGTTTTTCGTTATTGTGCCGCGCACGCAATCAATGTTTGCGACAATATATCGATACAAATTGCGCTTAAAGGGTTGATTTTTTTTTATTTGTTTGATAAAATAATATAGGTTGACGGCACCATAGCCAAGTGGTAAGGCAGAGCTCTGCAAAAGCTCCACCCCCAGTCCGAGTCTGGGTGGTGCCTCCAAACACAACTGCGAAGCCGCAAAGGCTTCGCAGTTGAACTATAATTTGTGCCCGCATGGCGGAATAGGCAGACGCAAGGGACTTAAAATCCCTCGACCTAACAAGTCGTATCGGTTCAAGTCCGATTGCGGGCACCATTGGCGGCAACTGCGCTTTTGGTCGCAACGGAAAGGAAGCACGCGATATGCTTCCTTTTCCATTGTTCCCTTTGGCTTGTTGCCTTTTCCCTGCTTCTGTCGGAACATGAATTATGTAGCGCTCCGTTTCACTTCACTCACCAATCATTACCACTGAAAAGCAGGCGAAATTAACAAAAAATTTCTATAAAAAACGGTTACGACCGATTGTTTGAAAATTGCGAGGAAAAATGAATAACTTCGAGCTAAAAACCAAAGAACTTGCGCAAAAAGCGGCGGACAGCTTTGTCATTGTGGATATACGGGACAAAAACGCCTACTCCTACGGGCACATTCCGGGCAGCATCAACATTCCCGCCGAGCAGTTGGCGGAAATCGACCTGCCCAAAGCAAAAGACATTGTTTTGTACTGTCGCACGGGCAACGTCAGCCACTCCGCGGTAAAGCAATTGCGCGAAAAAGGCTACAACGCTTTCGAACTGACGGGCGGCTACTACGCTTGGCTTTCCGAACACATCAACGATTTGGACGCCGACTCCGCAAACCGCATTGAGGAAGGCTTGCGCAAAAAGTACGCGCGAAAGCTCTTTACGCCATTTGCAAAAGCCATTGTGCAGTACAACATGCTCCAACCCAACGACAAGGTTGCCGTGTGCATGTCCGGCGGAAAGGACAGCATGCTGATGGCAAAGCTCTTTCAGGAGCTAAAGCGGCACAACAAATTTCCATTTGAGCTTGTTTTTCTCGTAATGGACCCCGGTTACAGCCCCGAAAACCGCGAAATTATCGAGCGCAACGCGCGACTGCTGAACATTCCGATAACGGTGTTTGAAACGGACATTTTCGAAAATGTTTTTGAAATAGACAAATCTCCCTGCTACGTGTGCGCGCGCATGCGCCGCGGACATCTTTACAACAAAGCCAAAGAGCTTGGTTGCAACAAAATCGCTCTCGGACACCACTACGACGACGTGATAGAAACAATACTTATGGGTATGCTGTACGGCGCGCAGGTGCAAACGATGATGCCCAAGCTGAAAAGCACAAATTTTGAGGGTATGGAGCTTATTCGTCCCATGTACCTTGTGCGCGAAAAGGACATAATTGCTTGGCGCAACGACAACAATTTGCAATTTATACAATGCGCATGCAAATTTACCGACACCTGCACCTCTTGCGGCAATTCGGACAGCAAACGGCAAAAGGTAAAGGAGCTCATCCGCACGCTGAAGCAGGACGACCCCCAAATTGAGCAAAACATTTTCAAAAGCGTGGAAAACGTCAACCTTGCCACCGTCATTGCATACAAGGACAAAAACGGAGTAAAGCACACCTTTACCGACGACTACGACTGACGCACACGCCGCGTGAAAACTTTTCACCGAAAAAAAAGCCTGTTTTATGCCGATGTGACGAATAGTGTCGTGACTTTTGCACGTATCGATGGTACACTGATTGCAAAAGGAGGCAAATATGAAATTCGGCGAAAAAATCAAA
The DNA here is from genome assembly GCA_947630425.1 of uncultured Clostridia bacterium. GTDB lineage: Bacteria > Bacillota > Clostridia > Christensenellales > CAG-314 > Fimimonas. Next base: position 23,613 of record CANRHN010000007.1, read on the forward strand.
AAACTAAGAACGGACAACAATATGACGCAGGAGGAGCTGGCGCAAAAACTGTTTGTAACGCGCACCGCCGTTTCCAAATGGGAGACGGACAAAGGTCTGCCCGCAGTAGACAGCTTAAAATTGATTTCCGATTTGTTTCACGTCACCATAGACGAGCTTGTTTCCGACGACGATATACAAACGCAACGCGTTTTAGATGAGAAAAAATCAAAAACGATGTACTTTGTTGCAATAGGCTTTTTGGCTGTGACGGTATTGTTTACATTGTTGCTTTACTTTTTGCAAAGCGTCTACTTTGCCATTGGTAGCGCAGCGGGGGTTGTCGGTTACGTTACGTTTGCGGTTCTTTCCAAACCCAAGGACAGAAAATTTTCCGCGGCAAAAGTCATTGTTCCGTACATCATTGCGCGGATAGTGCTGCTGCTGATAATTACCGTGACGGTCGTTGTTACAATAGTAAAACTCGGCTGAAACTCGACAAGCAAAAGGGAAAGCGAACAACGAAAAAATGAATAATTGCACAAAAAACGGCTTGAAAACACAATTTTCAAGCCGTTTTTGATGTCATTTTGAACAAATTTTGAACGCGACCTACTCCACGCTCAACACGTAGTAGTACAGCGGCTGACCGCCGTAGTGAAGTATAAACTCGATGTCCGCGTGCTTTGCCTGAAGTTTTTCCACAAAGGCTTCCGCGCTCTCCTCGGAAACGTCCTGTCCGTAGTAGAGAGTCACCACTTCCTTGTCCTCGTTCAACATGCTTTCGATAAGCTTGGTTGTCACCGCCTCGACATCCTTTCCGCTGGTAACGATGCTGCCCTTGTCAAGACCGATGATGTCGCCTTTTTTGATTTTGAATTTGTCTATCACCGTGTCGCGTACCGCGTAAGTGACCTGACCTGCGTCGATATCGACGAATGCGGCGGTCATGTTTTCCAAATTTTCGCTAAGGCTAAGGTCGGGACTGAAATTGAGTACCGCTGCAAGTCCCTGCGGAATGTCCTTGGTTTGCAAAACAAATATGTTGCGGTTTTGCACCAACGTCCTCGATTGCTCGGCAGACAAAATGATGTTTTTGTTGTTGGGCAAAATGATGATGTTTTCCGCATTGATCTTGCGCGCCGCGGAAGCAATGTCCTCGGCGGAGGGGTTCATTGTCTGACCGCCCTCTATCACCTGATCCACGAGCAAATCCTTAAATATGGCGGAGAAACCGTCGCCGGAGCAAACCGCAAGCAATCCGATGGGCTTGCGTTCCGCCTCGTAGCGAGCGCGAAGCTGCCTGTTTTGCTCCATCATGTTTTCTATTTTTATTTTGTCAAGCTCGCCCAATGTCAACGCTTTTGTAAGCGCCTTGCCGGGGGTGTTGGTATGTACGTGTACCTTGACAAGGTTCAAGTCGCCTATACATATAACGGAGTTGCCTATCTCGTTGAGGTACTCTCTCAACTTGTCAATGTCCGTAACCGTCGTGCGCTTTTTTATGTTGGTAATGAAAAATTCGGTGCAGTAGCCAAAGTCCAACTCGCCCAACGACTCGTAGTCCACTATCAATTCGCTATCGTCGGGAAATGCCGAATCGATGCTGACGGGCTTGTTGTTAACGTCGGGTGCGGCATACTCCTCTGCGCCCGTGATTTCCTGATCCAAGTAGCCCATAATCAGCCCCTTGAACAGCGTTATCAAACCGTAGCCGCCGCTATCCACCACGCCTGCGCGTTTGAGTACGTCCAGCATGTCGGGCGTTTTGGCAAGAGTTTCTTCGCCCTTTTCCAAAACGGCGTTCATCAGCTTTTGAAGGTCGCTTACACGCTTGGCAGTGTCGATAGCTTCCTCTGCCATGGCTCTGACAACCGTCAGAATTGTGCCCTCCTTGGGTTTGGATACGGCGCGGTATGCAAGCTCCGCACCCTCTCTCAAGCCTTTGGCAAATGTGCGAGAATCACATTCGTCGTTTTGAGCGATTATGTTGCTGAAGCCTTTCAGAATTTGAGAAAGTATAACGCCCGAATTGCCGCGCGCGCCGCGAAGCGCGCCTTTGCTGAGCTTTTCGGCAAGCTCTGCCATCGAAGTGCTGTTGAGAGCGTTGATTTCCTTGACGGCAGACATCATTGTGAGGGACATGTTTGTTCCCGTGTCTCCGTCGGGGACGGGGAATACGTTCAATGCGTCCACTTGCGCTTTGTTCACTTCCAGCATTTTTCCGCCGGCTATGAACATGCGTTTCATGACGGACGCAGTTATATGAGTTTTTATACTATGAGCAGCAGCCATTTTTCTGTTTTTCCTCGCGATTTCTAAAGTTAGTTGAGTTTACAGCTTGACGCCTACCACGTGTACATCGATAGAATCGACGATCATGCCCGTAAAGCGTTCCAAACCGTATTTTACCGTGTTTTTCAAACTCGAAGAAACCGCGGAAACGGGAAGTCCGTATTTAATTTTTACATATAGGTCAACAAAAATTCGGTCGCCCTTTGTTGACACTCTCACTCCGCGGCTTTTGCCGTTACGCTTGAACAGATCGGTAAAAGAGTCGGAGAAACCAAAAGGCACTATTTCCACCACACCGTAACACTCCGTTGCAAGGTGTCCGGCGAGGGACGCTATCACGTCGTCGGAAACAGTTATCACACCGTACGAATTTCTTGTACGCAATGCCATTCGACATTCCTCCCTAATATAAGTAATACTATTTTACAACAAAAAGTATTATTTCACAAGTGTTTGGCAGTAATTTTGCCGTAATTGCCACACAAAATACAAAAAAATCGTTTTTGTCAATATCCGATTGAAAAAATGTGGCTTTTTTGCTTGCCAAAACACGTCAAAAATGATATTATTGTAAAGCGTGAATTTTCAAATCAAGCAATTCGACCCACGGAGGTGTAGATATGTCCAAGGTATGTGCTATATGCGGAAAAGGCAAGATGTCCGGTAACAAGGTTTCCCACTCCAACAGAAGGACTCCCAAAACCTACAGTGCCAACCTGCAAAAGGTAAAGGTGGAAATCAACGGAAAAGAATCTACCGAATACGTTTGCACCCGTTGCATCAGAACAGCCAACAAAGAACAACACTAATGCCTCTTGAGCCTCGCTTACGTGAGGCTTCCGTAAAGCCTCGCAAAAAGAGGCTTATTTTTTTGCGGTTATGCAAACGACGCTTGCTTGGCGCGTTGCCGTCAACAAGTGCCTGCTGACAAGCAAAAAAAACGCGGCGTGAATTTTACGCAAAGGACAAAAAATGAACACACTGCTTTCGGCAATTTCAAAGGTATGGACGTTGCCCGGAGAAAACGAATTTATACTGTGGCTACAATCCCTCGGCGGAAAGGGCAGCTTTTTATACTACGTGATGAACTTCCTCTCCATGCTGGGAGAACAGACGATTTTGGTGGGGATCGTCGGGCTGATTTACTGGGGGTTTGACAAACGTCGCGGCGAGCAAATAGGCTTGACAATGGTTGCGGCAACTCTGTTCAATCCGTTGATAAAAAACATCGTCAAACGCACCCGTCCCTTCCACAGCGGCGTGGGAATAGAAAACTTCCGCAACGTGAGCGGCTACTCCTTCCCGTCCGGTCACTCGGCAAATTCCGCCGCCACTTACGTCGGAACTGCCGTTGCCTACTACCCAAAGCGCAAATGGCTGATAGCCGTTGCCGTCGTTGTGCCGCTGCTTGTGGCTTTGTCCCGTAACTACGTTGGTGCGCACTACCTTACGGACGTGGCATGCGGCTTGCTGTTGGGCACGGCGTTGGTGTTTTTGGTGCAGCTTATGTTCAAGGTGCTGCCCAACAAATATTGGCTGTACGGCGGATTGCTGACAATCGGTCTTGCGGGATTTTTCTACTGCACCACGGACGACTTTTTTACTTCCTACGGCTTGCTCGTCGGCTTTACCTGTGGCGTGCTTTTTGAAGAAAAGGTTACCAAATTCAGCAACACACGCGTTTGGTGGAGACTGATTTTGCGCGTTGCTGTCGGGGGCGGAATTTTCCTCGGACTGAACGAGCTGCTAAAGCTGATTGTCGGAGCTATCTACCCCGACTACTCCCAAAACGTTTGGTTTGAACGTGTTTTCCGCGTGCTGCGTTACGCTGTCGTCACCTTTACGGCAATCGGCGTTTACCCGCTTATATTTGCCCAAACGGACAAGCTGTGGCGCAAATGGGGCTGGGTAAAAGATCCCGTTGCCGCCACTTCCGACGAACAAGCTTCGGAGACAAACGCATCTGCAGAACAAACAAATTGAACGAGTACATCGCGTTAAAAATTTTTATGAAAATGACATCAAAAACGGCTTGAAAAACCAATTTCAAGTCGTTTTTTTGTACTATGAGATTGATATAGCGTAAAGGTAAATTGAATATAGAAGCCGACTCCTTGACGGTTTACCTTTTTCCCGCTACCGCCTTGCCCAAAATCAAGCGCAAAATTTTTCCGAGAAAACACGGCAGCTTGAAACAGTAAATTTTGTTTTTCATAACATACTCCTCTTGCTTGTAACATTATATGCCGCGTGTGGGCAAATGTTACACAAAAGAAGCTTTTGTACGCAAATTTATCTGCCCTTGCGAATGTGTTCTATGGCAAGACGTCTGTCGGGCGCGCCGAAAATGGCACTGCCCGCCACAATGGCGTCCACTCCCGCGTCGATAACTTGTTTTGCCGTGTCCTTGTTTATGCCGCCGTCCACCTCGACTATCACATTGGGAAACAGCTGCTTTGCGCGTTGAATTTTTTCGATTGCGGAGGGCATAAATTCCTGACCGCCGAACCCCGGTTCAACGGACATTACGAGAACCAAGTCAAACAGTCCGCGGTAAGGCGTCAATGCGCCTATGGGCGTGTTGGGCTTGACGGACAATCCCGCCTTTTTTCCGCAGGAATGAATGAGCCTTATCGTTTGCGAAACGCTCTCCGTCGCTTCGATATGGAAGGTGATGAAGTCCGCTCCCGCTTCCGCAAACTGTTGAACGTAACGCTCGGGCTTGTCTATCATCAGGTGTACGTCCAGCGGAATGGAAACGCAACGCCGTATACTCTTTACGACGGGCATGCCGAAGGTAAGATTGGGCACAAAGCTCCCATCCATTACGTCGCAGTGAATCCAATCGGCTCCGCATTGCTCGAGAGACCGACACTCCTGTTCGAGATTGGCAAAGTCGGCGGACAAAATGGAGGGACTGACGATTATCTTTTTCATAATTACCTCATTCGTTCTGAAAAACAAGTTGAAATTTTGAGTGCTTGCCGTTAGTTTTGTTTCAGTACTGATTTTTTTCGTACTCTTTAAGCTCGTTGTACTCCTCAACGTATCTGTCGTAGCGTTCCTTACAAAGAACGCCCCCTTCTACCGCGCTGCGAACGGCACAATCGGGCTCGACGGTGTGTGTGCAGGAAGCAAATTTGCAACCTTGCGACAAGCTTACCATATCGTCCAGGTATAGTCTCAGCTCATCGGAACGTATACCGTGCAGCTCGCACAGCGAAAATCCGCAGGTATCCACCACAAAGCCCTCTCCCACGCGGTGCAAAGAGCTGTGCCGCGTTGTGTGAGTGCCCCTTCCGGACTTTTGCGAAATTGCGCCTGTTTCGCCGTGAATTTCCGGCAAAAGGGAGTTTAAGATAGACGTTTTGCCCACCGCGGATTGCCCCGCAAAGCACGCGACCTTTCCGCCTACAAGATATCGGCGCAAATTGTCTACGCTGCCTTCCAAAGCCGAAACGCACACCACGTCGGCTATACCGCCGTAGTTTTGTTGCGCTTTTTGAGCCGTCTCCAAAGACAAATCCACCTTGTTGACCACCACAACGGGCTCTATATGCTCCTGAAAGCAGTTTATCAGCACCTTGTCGCAAAGGTAAAAATCCGGTTGAGGCTCGCAAGCTAACACCACAAAGCACACGTCCACATTGGCAATTTCGGGGCGGGAAAGCTTGTTGCGTCGGGGGTTTATCTCTGTCACCACGCCCTTGCCGTGGCTTAGCTCCTCAAAGCTCACCTTGTCGCCCACCACAACGTCCAAATCGTTGTAGCGCAACTTTTTGGGCGCAAAACACACGTATTTTTTACTGTTTTCCGTCATCACCGTGAACACTCCGCCCACGGATTTGACAACCAAACCCTGCTTAGTTACCATTCTTTTCTTCCAAATAGCGTCTGCGAAGCTGTCCGCATGCGCCTTCTATGTCCTGTCCCATTGTGCGGCGGCGCGTTGCGGAAACGCCTTGCTTTTCAAGATATTGCAAAAATCGCTTGAGATTTTTTTCGCTTGTGCCCTTCAGCCCCGTTTCCTTGACGGGGTTCAATGCTATCACGTTGACATGCGCGGACATTCCTCTCAACAGCGACGCAAGCTTGAGGGCGTGGGCGTAGCTGTCGTTTTGTCCATCTATCAAGGTGTACTCCACATTTATACGGCGACCCGTCCGTTCAAAATAGTAACGGCAGGCGTCCATCGTTTCCTCCACGGAATAGGCGTTGGCAACGGGCATTATTTGCTTGCGCTCCTCGTTGTCGGGATTGTGCAGCGAAAGGGTCAGATTTACGGGAAGATCCATCTGCGCCAGCTCGCGAATTTTGGGCACGATGCCGCACGTGGAAAGGGACACGTTGCGCAAGGAAACGTTTATACCCTCGGGGGCGGAAACAAGCCGCAAAAACTTTACCACGTTGTCAAAGTTGTCTAACGGTTCGCCGCTACCCATAAGCACAATATTGGTGACGTGGCGTTCCTTGCCCTCTTTCAAAGCGTTTACCGCCAACACCTGCCCGAGGATCTCGCCAGCAGACAAATTGCGCACCAAGCCGCCCAATGTGCTTGCGCAAAATTTACAACCCATGCGACACCCAACTTGAGAGGAAACGCATAACGTGTTGCCGTATTTGTAGCTCATCAACACACCTTCCACCACGTTGCCGTCTTGCAGCTCAAACAAAAACTTTTGCGTGCCGTCCGTTTGGGAAGAAAGCGTTTTTACTATCTTTGCCGAAACGGCGACGCAGGAAGCGGAAAGCTGTTCGCGCAAAGTTTTGGAAACGTCCGTCATGGCGTCGAAGTCTGCCGATTTGTAAAGCCAAGCAAAAATTTGTTTGGCAACAAAGGGCTTTACTTGGTAGTTCGCCGTCAGAAAATCCGTCAATTCAGATAGAGAAAAATCTTGCAGTAAAGTCATTTTTTGCGTGTGAGGACGGCTACGAAAAAGCCCTGCATGCCGTCCTTGTGCGGAAGAAATTGATAGCTTTGTTTGCCGTTTGCTTCTTTTAACTGCGGCAAAGATATTTCGCCGTAGGTAAAGTCGTCGTGTTCTTTGAGAAATTTGCGCACGTTTTGACCGTTCTCGTTGTCGAACAGCGTGCATGTCGAATAGACAAGGCTACCGCCCTTTTTGACAAAATCGGAACAGTTGCTCAAAATTGCGTACTGAAGCTTCATCAGCTCGGAAATGTCCTTGTTCTCTCGGAAAAGTTTGATGTCGGGACGGCTGTCCAACACTCCGAAGCCGCTGCACGGGACATCGCACAACACCGCATCGAATTTTTCCGTCCACTCCTCGAATGGTAAAGTCATGTCGCGGCAAACGGTTTTGAGGCTTACATTCATTCGTCGCGCATAACTTTGTATCAGCTCCACTCTGTGAGCGTGCAGGTCGCAGGAAGTCACTTCCGACAGGGGTTTCAGCTGCTTGAAGTAGACGGATTTTCCGCCCGGTGCGGCGCAACAATCCAAAAAACTACCCTCATTCGGCGTCAAAGCGGCGCAAATACGCGCAATCGCCATGGAAGCGAGACTTTGTTGCGTACAATCGTCGCTGTAGGGTGGCACGTTGCCCTTGACGGCGAAGGCGTCCTCGAAAAGGGTCGGCTCCGCCTCGTCGAAACGTTGCGCAACCTGCTGCGTTGTCAAAGGTCGTACAAACCTTACCGTCGTCTTGTGGTCGGAATGAAATTGCACTATCTGCGTTGCCGTCTGAAGCCCGTAGTCCTTTACAAGTTTTTTGACAGCCCAAAGCGGGTAGGAATACTGAACGGAAAGACGTTCCGTTTCCTCTTTCGGGTAGTCGTCAAAATTTTTTGCGTCGGCGGCAACAGCCTTGAGCGTGGCGTTGACAAAGCCCACCGTGCGTCTGTCTCCGCTCAACTTGGAAAGCTCTGCAACGTCGTTTACCACGGCGTAGACGGGTATAGACAGCTCCATCAGACAGTACGCGCCTATTTTTAGGTACAGCAGCGTGTCGCCCTTGGGAAATTTTTTTACCTTGCGCGAAATGACGTATTCCAACTTTATGTCGTTGTCGAGAACTCCGTACACTATTTTGGTGATGAGAGCTTTGTCCTGCTTTTTGCAGTCAGACAGCGTTTTGTTCAGCGCAATTGCAGAAAACGCCCTTTCCCGATAAATTTGTTGCAAGGTACAAAAGCTTTTGAGAAAAGCGTTGTTCATTACTCACCCAAAACAGTTCCGACGGGAATTTTACGTCCGTTCAAAAAACTGACCACGTCCATACGCTTGGAGTTTTCCGCCTGCAGTTCCAACACGTTTACCGCGCCGTCGCCGCACATCACGGTCAGATTTTTTTTGCCGCATTGCACAACCTCTCCCGCCTTGCCTTCAAAAGCCTGCTCGGAAGGACGTAACGCGTAAATTTTGAGTCGTTTGCCCTCTACAGTCGTCCATGCCGCGGGACTCGGACTCAACGCGCGCACCAGATTGACGACTTCTTTTGCCGACTTGCTCCAATCTATCTGCTCCTGTTCGGCTGTTATTTTGCTGCAAAACGTGGCTTGTTCCTCGTCTTGAGGCGTGTAGACGGCTCTGCCCGAGTCAATAAGCTCCAACGCTTCCACAACAGCCTCCGCGCCCAGATGCGCCATGCGTTCAAACAGCTCGCCGCTGCTTTCGTATGGCAAAACGGTCAGCGGTTTTTGCAAAATTATATCGCCCGCGTCCACCTTGCGCACCGTTTTGAGAATGGTGACGCCCGTTTGCTCCAAGCCCTGCAGCACCGCGTACTGAATGGGTGCTGCGCCCCTGAGCTTGGGAAGAAGCGAACCGTGAATGTTGATTATGCCGTAGGGCGCAATGTCTATCACTTCCTGCGACAGTATCTGCCCGTAAGCCGCCGTTACCATTATGTCGGGGGCGAGAGCTTTTAGCGTTTCCACGCCGTCGCGGGAAATTTTTTCAAACTGAAAAAGCGGCAAACCGTGCTGTAACGCAAATTTTTTTACAGCGCAAAACTCCACCTTTCCGCGCGCTCCCATTTTGTCGGGCTGACACACACAGCCCACAACCTTGTGAAAGCGCATTATTTGCTCCAAAGCGGGCACGCCGAAATCGGGCGTACCCAAAAAGACCACTCTCATTGCCACCTCGTCAAAACTAATCGTCGTCTTTGAGTTTCTTTATCATTTTGTCGGGAAACAAAATGCCGTCCAGATGATCCATTTCGTGCAAAAATACCCGAGCAAAGTAGCCCTCGGCGTGCTGAGTTCGCTTTACGCCGTTGCGGTCGAAGTACTCCACGTCAATGACCTGCGGACGTTCCACAAGACCGCGGAAGCCCACCACCGACAGACAGCCCTCGTTGTCAACGCATTTGCCGTAGCTGGAAACAAGCACGGGGTTGACCAATTCGTACAGCTTGTCGTCGTACTCCACAATGCACACGCGCTTCAGCATGCCCACCTGCGGAGCTGCCAAGCCCAAGCCCCCTACGGAGTGCAGGGTTTCTACCATGTCGTCCAAAAGCTGATGCAGCTTGGCGTCGAAGTTTTCCACGGGTTTACTTGTTTTGCGAAGAATGGGATCTCCCATTTTGATGATGTTTCTTTTTGCCATATTGTCACCTGTCAAGCTAAATTTTGCGGATTGCGCTCCACCGAAATCTGCACGCCCGAGCGTTTTTTTCCGTCGCACACGGCGTAGATCTGCGGAAGCAGTTGCTGTACGGAATTTTTGGAAATTTTTATAAGTATCTGAAAACGGTACTTGTTTTCCGCGCGTTTCAAAGGGCATCTCATTTTGTCAAGATAGTAAAAATCGCTCGGGTACTTGCTTTTAAGGTTGCACAGCTCGGCATACTGCTCCGTAAGCTGATCTATGCATGGCTTTTCCTTTTCGCCCGTGAACAAAATGCGCACAATTTCCGAAAAAGGCGGAAACGACGCCGCTTTGCGCAAATTGATTTCCCAATTGTAAAAACCCACGTAGTCCTGTTTTGCGGCAAAACGCAGACAGTAATGCTCGGGGGTGTAAGTTTGCAGCACCACCGTTCCCACGTCCTTGTCTCGTCCGCTCCGTCCCGCCACCTGCGTGACAAGCTGAAAAGTGCGTTCCGTCGCAAGGTAGTCCTCGTGATGTAAGCTTTGGTCGCCGTCCAAAATGCCCACCAACGTCACTTTGGGAAAGTCGTGTCCTTTTGCAATCATCTGCGTTCCGACAAGAATTTGCGCTTCGCCTTGACGAAATTGCTCCAAAATTCTGCCGTGGCTCTCTTTTGTCTGGGTCGTGTCCGCGTCCATACGCAGCACCTTTACATCGGGGAACATTTTGTTCAACAGTTCCACCACCTGTTGAGTGCCTATCTTGCCCTGCCGAAAACTGCTTGCCTTGCAATTGGGACACTTGTCAAGCATATAGTAGGATTTGCCGCAGTAGTGACATTTGAGTCGGTTGTCCTCGCGGTGAACGGTAAGCGTGACGTCGCAATCGTCGCACTTGGCAACGTAGCCGCACTTGGTACACATCAAAAAGGAAGAGTAACCGCGCCTGTTCAAAAACAGCATAGCCTGATTGCCCGCGGCAAGCGTTTCGGAAAGACGTTGTTTGAGAACCTCGCTGAAAATGCCCTTGTTGCCGCGGCGCGTTTCCAAACGCATGTCGGCTATTTCCACATGTGGCAAAGGCTGCTTGTTTATCCTTTCGGGCATTTCTATAAGTTTGAGTTTGCCCTGTTTGGCGGCATAAAAGCTGCCGAGACTCGGCGTTGCGCTACCCATCAGCAACAAGGCGTTGTTTTGACGGGCGCGAAAATCGGCGACTTCCGAAGTGTTGTAGCGCGGGTTAAAATCGGAAATGTAACTACCGTCGTGTTCTTCGTCGATGATGATTGCTCCGAGATTTTTGATAGGCGCAAAAACCGCGCTGCGTGCGCCGACGGCAATTTGCGCTTCGCCCTCTTTGAGCCGCAGCCATTCGTCATAGCGTTCTCCGCTTGACAAACCGCTGTGAAGCAGCGCAACGGTGTCGCCGAAGCGTTCCCTCAGTTGGCGCAGCATGTTGGGCGTAAGAGAAATTTCCGGCACAAGCATTATGCAGCCCTTGCCTTCGGCAACAAGTTTTTCGATGACGGTGAGATACACCTCCGTTTTGCCGCTGCCCGTAACGCCATACAACAAAAACCTGCCCTGCCTGTCCGACAGCACGGTATCCACCGCGTTTTGTTGTTCGGCAAGCAATTCGTGCTTTTGAAACTTGCCCGTACGTATGTTTTTGTAGGGAGTTCGCCGCACGACTATTTCCTGCGTTTGCACCAAACCCTTTTGCTTGAGAGCGCGCAATGCGGCATTGCCGAATTCCGCGTTGAGCGTTTCCGAAAGAGTTGCGCCGTTAAGATACAAAAAAGTCACCAAATCCCTCTGCATTGTGGCGTTGGGTTTCAGTGAATTGAGAATGACGTCCAAGCTGTCCTGCGTGGCAAGGCAGACCTGCTGCTTGGTGAGGGACTTTACTCTGTTGCCCCTCATCTGCGCGGGAATAAACAAGCGCAAAACATCCGCCCACCGCAGGTGATATTCCTGCCGCATAAAGCGTCCGAGTTCCAACATTTCCGGCGAGATTGCCGCAAAGTTTTCCAAGGGGCGAATTATCTGCTTCAGCTTGCTTTCGTCGTAGTCGGTGGTTTCCTTTTTTTCTACAATGTAGCCTTCCGTTTCGCGGTTTGCAAAGTTGACCAAAACGCGAGTGCCAACCTCGTAGCCCTCGCCTTTGTAGTCGAATATGCGGTCCACTTCTCCTGCGGACAAATCCACGATAACAGAGTAAATCATTTGCCGACAACCTTGTCTAAGATAAGATTTGCAACGTCCTTTTTGCTCATTTCGTCGTAGCTTGTTTCGCCCTCTGCCGTGACAAAAGTCACAACGTCGGTGTCGCTTCCGAAAACATCATTGTGCTTGACGTCGTTCAGCACAGCCAGATCGGCATGTTTTTTTTGCAACTTTTCGCGGGCATTTTGCACGCCGTTGTCCGTTTCGGCAGCAAACACGCACAAAAATTTGTCCTTTTTCAGCTCGCCTACGCGAGCGGCTATGTCGGGATTTTTGACGAAACGAACGGTAAGATTTTCCTGTTTGAGCTTGGTTGGAGAAACGTGCTCGGGACGGTAGTCGCAGGGCGCGCCTGCCATGATGAAAATGTCGTGGTTTTCCACGCGCTTTTCCGTTTCGGCAAACATTTCCGCCGTGGTTTGCACGTTTACAACGGTTGCTCTGCCGTCTATAAAAGCAGTATGTCTGCCGCAAACAGCCGTCACCTCTGCGCCCCTGTTCAAGGCTGCCTCGACGATCGCACTGCCCATTTTGCCGCTGGAAAAATTGGAAAAGAACCTTACGTCGTCCAACTTTTCCGTCGTTGCACCGCAGGTTACAAGCACGCGTTTACCTTCGAGGTCGTTTTTCGGACAAAGCAGCTTTACGCAAAAGTCCACTATGGTTTGCGGTTCAGCCATTCGTCCTTCTCCCACGTCGCCGCACGCAAGAAAACCGCTTTCCGCACGCACAACGTGTACGCCTCGACGGACAAGCTTGTCAAGGTTTTCGTTGAACGCCTTGCTGCGATACATGTTGACGTTCATCGCGGGACACACCACTATGGGCGCGGTCGTTGCCATGAGCGTTGTGGAAAGCATGTCGTCCGCAATGCCGTTTGCAAGCTTGCCCACGATGTTTGCCGTTGCGGGGCACACCGCAAACAAATCGGCTTTTTTTGCAAGAGAAATGTGTTCCACTTCCCAACCGCCGCGTTTGAACATGTCGGTAACAACGGGGTTGTTGGAAAGCGTTTCAAAGGTAAGGGGCGTTACAAACTCCGTTGCGTTTTTCGTCATGATGACGTCAACGTTTGCCCCCAATTTTTTGAAATCGCGCACGACCTGACACACCTTGTATACGGCAATGCCGCCGCTTACGCCCAATACGATGTTTTTTCCGTTAAGCTTCATTATTTTTTGGCTATTTCCGTTATGCCTTCGTCAAATTCGTCCGCGGCGTAGCTTATGGGTTTGACGTTTTGCCCGAGGTCGGGGTTGTTGTTCAGCTCCTTGGCACGCTTTGCCACAACGCAGCAAAGGGTGTACTTGTCGCCTGCTTTTTCCGTCAATTCGTCAATGGGAGGTCTTGTGATCATTGTTTTTTTCTCCTTTCCTTCAAAATTTCTATGATTTCCGTCACTGCTCTGTCAACGTCGTCGTTCATTATGCAGTAGTCGTACTTGTAGCGTTGCGCAAGCTCCAGCTTGTTGCGAGCCATACGTATTTGTATTTTGTCCTCGCTTTCCGAGCCGCGTTTTTTAAGCCTTTCGTAAAGAGCCTGTTCGCTGGGAGCTTCGATAAAGAACAAAATGCTGTCGGGGTAGTTTTGCTTGACCTGCAATGCGCCCTTGACGTCGATTTCCAAAATGACGTCCTTGCCGAAGTTCAGCATGTCTACGACAAATTTTTTGGGAGTGCCGTAGTAGTTTTCAAAATGCTGATCGTATTCCAACAGCTCGTTTTTGCGTACCATGTCGAGGAAGGTATCTTCCGAAACAAAAAAGTAGCTTCTGTCGCGGCGTTCGTTTGGACGGGGTGCGCGGGTCGTTACCGAACAGGACAGTACCAAATCGGGCATGAGCCTCATCAGCTCGGCGCATATAGTCCCCTTGCCTGCGCCGCTCGGACCGGAAATAATGATTAGTTTACCTTGCTTTTTTTCTTCCATAAAATGTTTTTCTCCACGGAGTTTTACTCCAAATTTTGTACTTGTTCACGAATTTTTTCAATTTCGTTTTTCATTTCCAACGCAACGTTCGTCAGCTCCAAGCAGGAGGACTTGCTGCAAATGGTGTTGGTCTCGCGGTTAAATTCCTGCACCAAAAAGTCCAACCTACGCCCAACGGGTTCGTCGGAGGAAAGAATGGCGCGGGAATGTGCAATGTGCGTTTCCAATCGGGTGATTTCCTCGTCGATACAGGATTTGTCCGCAAAAAAGCACACTTCGTTTGCCAGCTTGGACTCGTCGAGCTGCACATCCTGCAACGCTTCCGCAAGGCGAGCGCGCAGCTTGTCGCGGTACTGCTCGGCAACAAGCGGAGCGTAGCTCTTTACCTGACAAAGAAGCTGTTCCATACGCTCGATTTTGCCAAGCAGATCCTTTCTTAGCGCTTCGCCCTCCGTTTCCCTCATGGCGTTGAGGTCCTTTACGGCAAGCTCCACCGCTTCGGCGACCATCTCTCGCAACACGTCCGCGTTTTCCTGCTGTTGCTCCAAGCTTACCACCTCGTTTGCGTGCATGAGCGCGTTGATGTTGAAATCGTGATGCAGCTCGGGGAAGGTCACGCTGAGCAGATGAGCCGCCTCGACGTAGCTGCGAGCAAGCGCAACGTCCACCGTCACGCGCTTGTCCGACTCTCCCGTAAGGGCATAGTTCAAAAAGACATCTACGTGCCCACGAGACAAGCCCTTGGCAATGCCGTTGCGTATCACGTCTTCGCACGCAATGAAAGCTCTGGGTATCTTGGTGGAAATGTCTAAAAAACGGTGATTGACGGTTTTCAGTTCTATCGTCAGTTCGCGGTTTTCACGAGTTACCGTCCCTTTGCCGTAGCCGGTCATACTTTTCATAGCCTTACCTCTCCCGTTGTTCAATAGTATATTGTAGCACAACAAGCGCAAATTTTCAATCAATCTTGCGCGAATTTTAGAAATAATATATTTATTATTAACAACACGCCGAAAACAAAAATTTCTCACCGCCTGTTTTTCAACGCAGTGAGAAAATTTTTCGATTATATAAATCTGCTTTTTGACGTTTATTTTACGTAAAAATGCGACATGGGGTAGGAAAAAACGCCGTCAAGCCTTCAACAATTCCACAAATCGATTTTCGTCGATGACTTCGATTCCCAATGCGCGCGCCTTGTCGAGCTTGCTGCCCGCTTCCGCGCCCGCCACCACAAGATTTACCGATTTGCTGACGGAAGAAGCGATTTCTCCGCCGCGCTCTTCTATGAGCTTGGCTGCCTGAGAACGCGTGTAACCCTCCAAACTGCCTGTCAGCACCACCTTTTTGCCCGTAAAAGCTCCCTCGACTTGCCGCAGGCTGTAGGTTGGATCTATGCCTATTTGTTTGAGACGGTCGATTATGTCGAGGTTTTGAGGCTCTGCAAAAAACTGCACAATGCCTTCGGCTACAACGTCGCCCACGCCGTCTATTGCCACGAGGTCGTTTACAGTCGCTTTTGAAAGATTGTAAACGCTGCAGAATTTTGCCGCCAGATCCCTCGCTGTGACCGTACCTACGTTGTCAAGTCCCAAGGCGAAAATAAACTGCGCCAGCTGTACTTTTTTGCTTGCTTCTAAAGCCAACAACACATTTTGAGCCTTTTTGGACTCCTTGTTGCCCGCAACGAAAAGAGGAGAAAGCTCCGCTTCCGTCAAATTGTACAAATCGGCAACGGATTTTACGCCCAATTTGTCTACCAACAGCTGCACCGTTTTGTCGCTCAGTCCGTCTATGTCGCAGGCGTTTTTGGAGCAGTAGTGAGAAATACGCGCCACTATCTGCGGACGGCAATGCTCCGCGTTGACGCAGTACAAATTTGCCCCCACTTCCTGCAAGGGCGAACCGCATGCGGGACAAAACCGCGGCTTTTCGATTTCCTCGCCGCCTTCTTCCGCCGCGCACAACACTTCCGGAATGACGTCGTTGCTACGGCGCAAAAAAACCAACGCGCGCTTTTTGAGACGCTTGCGCGTGATGTCGCCGAAGTTGTTCAATGTAGCGCGCCGTATCGTTGCTCCGCACAGCTCCACCGCCTTCAGCTTGCCGATGGGAGTAAGCTTGCCCGTGCGTCCTACCTGCCACTCCACGTCCAAAAGCTCCGTTGTTACCTGCTCGGCGTCGAACTTGTAGGCAACCGCCCACTTGGGAAATTTGTCTGTGTAGCCCAGCTTTTCGCGAAGCGCAAAGTCGTTTACCTTGATTACAACTCCGTCTATCAAAAAGTCGTAAGAGGCGCGTTGCCGACCTATTCGTTCGATAATTTCCTTTATTTGCTCGTAGCTGCTCGCTTTTTCAAACACGTAGTTGGTAAGCATTCCGCAACCGCGCAAAAACTCCACCAATTCCGTTTGCGAGGCGACCTTAAGACCTTCCTCGTAGCCGTTGCTGTAAAAAACAACGTCCAAATTGCGTTCGGCGGTGATTTTGGGATCGAGGTTGCGTATTGCTCCTGCCGCCGCGTTGCGTGCGTTTTTCAGCGCGTCCCCTTGGTGAGCGCGGTTGTACCTGTCTAACACGGAAAGGCGCATTATGCCCTCTCCCTGCAATTCGCACACCCCTTTGAAGGGGATTGTAAGCGGCACGGAACGAATTGTTTTGACCTGTTCCGTCACGTCCTCTCCCGTAACGCCGTTGCCGCGCGTGGACGCCCCGACAAACTTCCCGTCGCGGAAGGTGACGTTGATTGTCAAACCGTCGTACTTAAGCTCTACGGTAAACTCCGTTTTGCCGAGAACCTTTTCCACCTTTTCCACCCATTCCCGAAGCTCGCCGAAGCTTTGTACCTTGTCGAGACTGTACAACCTTTTGAGATGACGGTGCTGAACAAAATTTTTGAGCGGTTCTCCGCCGACGCGCCGAGTGGGACTGTCTGGAAGAACAACTCCCGTTTGCTTTTCCAACAGCGCAAGTTGATCGTAAAGCGCGTCATATTGCACGTCGGGAACGCTTGGATTGTCAAGCACATAGTACTCATACGCCCACTTGTTGAGTTGAGCGACCATTTCCTGCATTGTCATAGTTTTTTTCTCCGTTATTTGAGTACTTTGAGGGGCGCGAATTTGACGTTGAGAGATTTTTTGCCCACGCTGTCGAACATCACGTCGGCGACGTCGTACTGCATACGCAAAATTATACCCTTGCCGAACGTTGCATGCTCCACTATCTGCCCCGCGTGGAAAACAGAGGCTTCCTTGTCCGATTTGCCGGGGTTGGGCGCGGCGCGCCGAGGCTCTCTGCTGTTGATTTTGTCCAAAAGTCCGTCGTCGAATAAGTCCCTTTCGGAAAGAGGCTTGCGGGTTGGTGCATAAAGCTTTTGCACCTCGTTGAAAAATCGGCTGGAAATGCCGTTTTTGCGTTGTCCCCACATAAAGCGGGATTGAGCGCGCGTAAAATACAACCTTTCTTCGGCGCGGGTGGCTGCAACGTAAGCAAGCCGACGCTCTTCCTGCAGCCCTTCCGACTCGTACGTGGAACGCGACGTGGGGAAAAGACCTTCCTCTAACCCCACTACGAACACGTTTTTGAATTCCAGACCCTTTACGGCGTGTATCGTTGCCAAAGTGACGTAGTCGGAGTCGTTTGCCTCGTCAATATCTTGCAACAAACTTACCGTTTGCAGGTAGTCGGCGAGCGTGGCGTTGGGGCTTACCTGACGAAACTCCGCCACGGACTGCTCGAATTCGTCTATGTTGAGCGCGCGTTCTTCCTCTCCCTGCTCCGTCAAAGCCTTGCGAAACTCCAATTCGTCCAACATTTTGTGTACAAAATCCGTAACGTTTTGCGTTTGCGCCTGCTCCGTCAGCTCCGTCAGCAGCTTGTAAAAATCCGTCAATTTGGCGCGTAGCGTGGAGTTGAAACACTCAAGATTGCGTTCGTCGGAAATAACGTCGGACATGGGCAAGCCGTACTCTGCCGACAACCCCCTTAGCTTGGCAACGGACGCGTCTCCAATGCCCCGTTTGCGCGGAACGTTGAGAGCGCGCACAAACGCTTCCGAATCGAAGGGGTTGTTTACCAACCGCAAGTAGGAAAGAACGTCTCGTATTTCTCTGCGCTCGAAAAATTTGAACCCGCCGAAAACCTTGTACGGTATGCGGTTTTGCTGCAACTGCAGCTCGAAGCTGCGCGAAAGCGCGTTGACGCGCATCAAAACGGCAAAATCTCTCCAACGGCAGTTCGGGTCGAGGTAACGCAAATTTTTGATTTGCTCGACAACGTAGTACGCCTCGTCTAGCTCGTTGTACGCGGTGTACGTCTGCACCTTCATTCCGTCGGGATTTTCCGTCCAAAGCACCTTGTCGAAACGATTGTCGTTTTTTACAATCAGCTCGTTTGCCGCTTGCAAAATTCGCTTGGTGGAACGGTAGTTTTGCTCCAGCTTGTACACATTGCAATCGGGAAAATCGCGCTGAAATTTTTGCAAATTGTAGGCGTCTGCGCCGCGCCAACCGTAAATGGATTGGTCGTCGTCTCCCACCACGAAAATGTTGCGGTGCTTTTCGCCCATCAGCTTGAAAATGTTGTACTGAACCTTGTTGGTGTCCTGAAATTCGTCTATCAGAATGTAGCGGAAGCGATCGCTGTACTTTTGCAAAATTTCCGGAAAGCCCGCAAAAAGCTTGTGAACGTAGTACAACAGATCGTCAAAGTCCATTGCGTTGCTTTGCACCATTTTTGCGGAATATTCTTTGATGACCTTTAACAATTCGTCGTCAACGCTGCAGTCCGTCAGAGCGGACAGCTTGTCCAGCTTGTCCCTGAAGTACTCGTCGCTCTGCGCCAACTGTTCGATGTCGCCTTCCAACAAGTCGGGCGCGTTGTTTTTTATGTCCGAAATGGCGTCCGCAAAGCCGTCCACCGTCTGCGCGCCGCCGTCATCGAAAACCGATTTGACAATTTGCTTTAAGACGCTCTTTTTGTCGCTTTCGTCGTAAATGGTAAAATTGCTGCCGAATTGCAACGATTTGTATTCGTTTCGCAGCACCGTTGCGCAAAAAGAGTGTATCGTGGACACGTGCATGTACTCCGCGTCGCAGTCAAATTCCAGCAAACGGCGTTTCATCTCGTTTGCCGCCTTGTTGGTAAAGGTTATGGCAAGAATTTCCGAGGGGCGCACGCCGCACTCCTGAACAAGGTAAAGTATTCTGTTGGTAAGAACGCGCGTTTTGCCGCTGCCTGCGCCCGCCAACACCAAGGTCGGTCCGAGGGGAGCGGTTACGGCTTTAAGCTGCGCGTCGTTGAGTTTTTGCAAATTCACGTTGTTCTCCAATCAGTTTTTGCGTTTGCGCTTGGTAAGAGGGCTGTCGCTCATTGCGTCCTTGCCCTTGCCGAAACGCGCAATGTACTTTTTTTGCGCGGCAAAGCCAAATCTGCCGAGATGCTTGCCCGTTGCATGGTACTCTCCGTGTTGATAGCTGACAAGGTTCATTTTGGAGTAGTCGATTGCGCCCCTTTCGTCCAAAAGCTCCTCGTCCACGTCCACTGCCAACACATCGGCAAGAAACATATCGTGCGAACCGAGGTGCAGCACGTCGAACACCTTACATTCGAGGTTGACGGGACTTTCGTCTACAAGCGGAGCGGAAACGGCGTTTGCCTTGCCCTTGGTAAAACGCATTTCGTCAAATTTGTCTACGTCCCTGCCGCTCCTTACGCCGCACCAATCGCATGCGGCAAGCAGCTTGTCCGTGGTAAAATTGATGACAAATTCTCCCTTTTCTTTTAGCAAAGAATGGCTGTACCTGTCCTGTCTGACCGAAATGTAAACGCGCGGCGGCACAGAGCAAACAATGCCCGTCCAAGCTACGGTGATGATGTTGGATTTTTCCATGTCGCCCACCGACACCATCACGACGGGCAACGGCGCAAGTAAATTTGCGCCCTTCAATTGAATTTTTGACATAACTTTGAGTTGTTTGAAGCGGCTCGCTTGTTGAGAGTAAGTTTTTCTGCGCGCGCCTTTGTTTGCCTCGCTTAAAAAACAATTTCATCGCGCAAAAACAAATAATTTGCTTTGCTTGTCACTCTCCCTCAAAATGAGCAAGAACTTGTTCTTTTACCGTAAAAATGCCCTTTCCAAGGGTATTTTGAGATACTATGTCTGCAATAGTAGTTGATAAAACCGTCGGAAACAGATATAGTAACCTCACTTTGTTTTCAAAAGCAACGGATTCTTCCGTGGCTTTGCCCTGTAAGGCTTTACGCAAGGGCTTGAGCATAGAGTACTCCACGACCACTTCGGCACGGGTGCAATCCGTCATTTTGAGACGCGTTGCAGCACGCAGACAATCCGCCGCGCTGCCGCTGTACGCCCTAACCAATCCGCCTGCGCCCAGCTTTACTCCGCCGAAGTAACGCGTCACCACAACGCAAATAAAGTCCAAGCCGCTTTGCCTGATACACTCGTAAATGGGCAAGCCTGCCGTTCCCTGCGGTTCGCCGTCGTCGCTGAACTTGGCTTTGTCCCCAACAATGTAGGCGTAGCAATTGTGGGTGGCGTCGTAAAACTTTTTGCGTTTGGACTCCACAAATTCCACAGCCTGCTCCACGCTGTCAACGTGTATTGCCGAAGCGACAAAACGGGATTTTTCTATCACCGTCTCCGCAGTGACTTCGTTTTTGTCTATTGTGACGTACTCTTTCATCACTTCAGCACAACGCGCAGGTGTACTTTTTTGCCTTTGTGCAGCACAAATTCGCCCTTTTTTAGCGTCTCTTGAGAAAGCGTCCAAGCGGGAGAGGTAACACGTTCGTCGTTGACGGAAACGCCTCCGCCCTCAACCAGACGGCGCGCTTCGCCGTTGGACTTGCATTGTCCGCACTTTACCAAAATGTCTATGATGTTGCCGGGGTCGTTCACTTCCACCGTGGGCATGTTTTCCACGTCCGTACTGAAGGAAGCCCGAACCTGTTTGAGTACCTCGTCGGCAATTTCCTTGCCGTGTACGATAGCCGTAACCTCGTAGGCAAGACGTTCCTTGGCGGCGTTCATGCGCTCGTCGTTGTGTGCTGTCAGCTGTCGGATCTCCTCAAGCTCCACAAAGGTCAGAAGCTTGAGACAAGTCTCCACCCTGTCGTCCTCAACATTGCGCCAATATTGGAAAAAGTCGTAAGGACTTGTTTTTTGAGCGTCCAACCAAACTGCGCCCTTTGCCGTTTTGCCCATTTTTTTGCCGTCGGATGTGGTCAAAAGCGTGTAGGTCAAAGCATACGCCTTTTTCCCTTCCTTGCGGCGAATGAGGTCCGCGCCTGCCAGCATGTTGCTCCACTGATCGTCGCCGCCCGCCTGCAAAACGCAATTGTACTTGCGGTTAAGCACAAGGAAGTCGTAGCCCTGCATAAGCATATAGTTAAATTCGAGAAAGCTCAAACCGCGTTCCAGCCGTTGCTTGAAGCACTCCGCCGTCAGCATTTGATTTACGGAAAAACAAGTGCCTATTTCGCGCAAAAAGTCAATGTAGTTCAAGTTCCACAGCCAATCGGCGTTGTTGACGAAAATTGCCTTGTCAACGTCTATAAAGCGAGACATCTGCTTTTTGAAGCACTCCACGTTGTGCATGATGGTTTCCTTGCTCATCATTGCGCGCATATCGGTGCGACCGGAAGGATCTCCCACCATTGCCGTACCGCCGCCAATCAAAATTATGGGCGTGTGACCCGCGCGTTGCATGTGCGCCATTGCCATCAACGTCACAAAGTGTCCCGCCGTAAGGCTGTCCGCAGTTGGGTCGTAACCCGTGTAGAATGTGACGCTTTGATTGCCGAGAAGCTCGTACAGCTCGTCCTCAAACACCGTTTGCTTGATATACCCGCGCTCTCTAAGCACGTCAAGTACGTTTTTCATATTTTTCTCCTGTTTTGAATTTTTTTAAGGTTCGCCATGTCCCGCTACACTTCTATGCGCTCGAAGTACTTTGCCGATTTGCTCGTCATAACCTTGTACGCAACAGCGGCAAACGCCACGCCCAAAGCCAAGTCGAACAGCCACATCAAAAGAACAAAGTACCAACCGCCGTCGAATAGCGCGTACAAAAGGATAAAGGGCACGGACACCAACGCCAACGCAACGCCGGACAAAAGCGAAATCAGCATGGCAATCCAACTGTTTTTGGCGTTTTTCAGTCCGCTGTTGAAGTTTTCCCAACCAATGCGCGGCTCTTTCAAATCCAACACCGTCGTGACGCACATTGCGCCGAACCCCACAAGCAGCATGACCGCCAACATTGCAAGACCGTAGTACCACTTTACTCCGAACAGCGCGACAATCAGCACGCAGGTGACAAGATTGCTCGCCGACATGACCGCAGTTGCCAAAAGCACCTTTGATAGCAAAATTTTGTCAAAGGGCACGGGCAGGCTTTTCAAAATGTACACGGCTCTGTTCTCCCGCGAAACGGGGTACAGTCCCAATACGTTTGTGCCTACGCCGATAAAGGACATATATACCAATATCACCAACGGAGCAATTACCTGATAAAGGTCGGAAACGCGCATCAAATCCAAAAAGGAAGAATCGCCTTCGCTTGTCAAGCCCAGCATAAAGTACATCAGCACCACGATCAAGGGCATCATAATTATGCCCGCAAAGGACTGAAATCCCGTTTGCGCGTCGCGTATGGTGCGCCGAAAGTCGTTTAGCATAAACTCCTTCACCGCTCCGTAATTGTGCAGCTTGTACTGCTCCTTGCCCGTTTTTTTGCGACGGGACGCGCCATCCTCCACCGAAAGGGTAAGCATACTGCGGTAAAAAGGCAACGACGCCGCAAGCACCAGCGCAAACAAAGCAAGATTTTCGCCGAGAGAAAGGGCAAAGCCCTTTGCCCAAGTGCCTATGTCTGTGGCAAGCATGCCCACAATCAACATGTAGTCGGGATGAAAATAGGGCATGACATTTTCCAACCTGTCTGCAAAGTCGCCCAGCACAGACGTGATAAAGCCCTCGGGGTCGTCCATAATGCTACCGTCCGAGCCTGTCAAAAAGCCGAAACCGTACATCAGATACATGTACAACGCCATTATGCCCGCGTAGATGAGAATACGCAAAACGGTCTTGACGGAGCTGTTTTTGCCGAAGGCGTTTACCAAAGCCGAAAGGGGCATTGCGACAAGCGTTCCCAAAAGCATGGGCAGCATGGGTATCAGCAGCAACGCTATGGGCAGCATCAGGTAAAAACCCACTCCCGCATGCGCGCCCAACGCGAAAGGCAAAAGCACGACGAGCAACGTCACCGCAGTTGTGATAAGTTCGTTAAGATACGCCACCGTAAGCTTGGCAAGAAAAATGACGTGCGCTCTGACGGGCAAATACAGCAGCTTGTCTGCGTCTCGGACGATAAACACGTTTGACATTATGGCATGTACGCCGAACATCAGCACCAACCCTTGGCACATCAACGTAAAAAATGTGCCAATGTAAACGTTGCCGTTGGAGATCTTGCCCATATAGTACATTGCCACAGCAACGGAAATCACCACGGGCGCAAAACACACCGCCAACACGATGTACAGTGCAATCGCACCCGCGCGCTTCTTTTTTGTGCCGTAAACGGCGCGCGCTTTGTACTGCTGAACAAACAGCAATTTGACTAAGGCAAGGTACTTTTTCATTTGCTCTCCCCGTCGGAGGTTATCGTGAGGAACAAGCTCTCCAAAGAAACCTTGTCGTTGTTGCGAATGTTTTCCAACGTGTCTACGGCGACAAGTTTGCCGTGGTTGATAATGCCTATACGGTCGCACACCTTTTCCACCACGTCGATGACGTGAGAACTGAAAAACACGGTGTTTCCCTGATCCGCCTGCTTGCGCATCAATTGCTTGAGCTGAAACGCCGACTGCGGATCCAATCCCGTCAGAGGCTCGTCCAACACCCACACTTTCGGCTCGTGTACCAGAGCGGCAACAATGGAAAGTTTTTGCTTCATGCCGTGGGAGTAGGAGCTGATCATGTCGGGAAGCGCGTCCGTCAAACCGAACAATGCGGCATACTCTTCCACGCGCGAACGAAGTTCCGCAGGCGGCACGCCGTACATCGTCCCGATAAAGTTCAGATACTCCGTACCCTTGAGCGTTTCGTAAATTTCGTGATTGTCCGGCACAAAGCCCACCAACGATTTTGCCGCGACGGGGTTGTCGGCAATGTTGATGCCGTTTAGCTCTATCGTGCCGCTGTCGGGGGTCAAAATGCCCGTTATCATCTTTATGGTTGTGGATTTTCCCGCGCCGTTAGGTCCTAAAAAGCCGAAAATCTCTCCTTTGTTTATTTCCAGCGTGAGGTCGTCCACCGCTTTGGTCATCGATTTGGCGTAGGTTTTGGAAACGTTGTAAAGCTTGATCATAGCCGCCTCTTGAATGTACAGTAAGTATATTATAATATAACGAAAGATTTTCGACCACTGTTTTACTTAAATTTTTGTAAAAGATATTTCAACGCGGCAATGGGCAAAGCAAAACGCGCGTTTGAACGCAACGCCGCAAAAAAAATGTAAAATTTCGGTTCTGTAAGAATGGCGTCAAAGCGTTACGCCGTTGAACTTGAGCAGTTCGCGTGCGGATTCCACGCTGTCTACGCCCGTTTTGTTTTTGACGGGGGCAAATTCGCGTTCGCGCGCCACTTCGAAGGGCAAGCAGGTTTCCATCAAACGTACCATGTCTACGACAAGCGTTTCGAATTTGTAGGCGTTTTCCGTTTGCGGCTTAAATAGACTTCCGTCGGGCTGCAAAACGGGCACTTTCTTTTTTACCACGTGCAGGGGTATACGCTTGCCCGCGGTTTGCTGCAGCTTGTTGACATTGAACAAGTAGTTGAGTATAACTCCGAAAGAGTAGGCGAGATTGCCGTCGTCGTCCCTTTGATTTGCCATTTCCTCCGTCATCTCGTAGTACTCGATTACGGAAGCGACGCCGTCCTCAAGGCAAAGCACTCCAACCTTTTCGTAAGGGTCGCACTTGCGCACCACCTTTGCACCGCAATTTGCGCCGCTTTGTAACGTTGCGCCCACAAACACAGGGTCGGCAATGCGCTGAAGCACGTTGTCAACCGAAAACACGTTGAGCCACTCTACCGACGGAAAGTCAGACAAAACGTTTGCCTTTACAAGCGAAGCGTACCAACCGCCGTTGCCGTTGGGAGAAAAGGCAAGCCTGCTTTTGCTTTCCAACATCAATTTTCCGTCCAAGTCCACCACGGGAGTTATGTCCTGCACAAAAAAACGAATGTACTCCTTGGGGTAGCCGAAATAGTTGTGCTGTGCCAAAAATTTTTGCGTGTCGTCGTTGTTGACGACGCTGGTCATCACAAACAGCGGAACGTAACATTTGCATTGGCTGCAAACCTCGGACAAATTGTTCAGCAAACGCTCAAAAATGAATATGGGGTGGGAAATTCCCACGTCGTAAGCCCCTTTGGGAGCGTCAAAACCAAGCCGCGTGCCCTGTCCGCCGGCAAGCAAAACCGCGCCCACCTTGCCCGACTTCAACGCCTGTTCGCCCACCTTGCGGTAGGTTGCGCCGTTGCGGCGAATTTGCTCCAGCGTAAGTCCCGAAATGGGTTGTACTCTGCCCCTTCCGCTCAAATCCTCGGGGTGCTTCCACTGCTCGACGACATTCCAATCCACTTGCTCTACTTGCTTGACAAAAGCGTCAAGTTCTTCGCCCTGCAAATTTTCCAAGTAGGGTAACAAATGTTGCTGATTGTGCTTTTTCAAAACATCTTTGACGTTCATCAGCCGTTGTACCCCTTGGGATTTTTCTTTTGCCAATTCCACATCGACGCGCACATTTCCTCAATGCCGAGCTTCGCTTCCCAGCCAAGCTCTCGCTTTGCTTTGTCGCAGCAAGCGTAGTAAGCGGCAATGTCTCCCGCGCGGCGAGAGGTCACCTTGCACGGAAGCGTGCGACCGCATGCCTTTTCGAACGCGCGAATGACTTCCAACACGCTGTACCCCTTGCCCGTGCCGAGGTTGTAGGTGTACACACCGTGGCTTTGCAGCTTTTCTATCGCCGCAAGATGTCCTTTGGCAAGGTCGGTAACGTGAATGTAATCTCTCACGCCCGTACCGTCCTTTGTTTCGTAGTCGTCGCCGAATATGCTTACCTCCGACAATTGCCCGATTGCAACCTTGGCAATGAAGGGAACAAGATTGTTGGGTATACCCGAAGGGTCTTCCCCTATCAAGCCGCTTTTGTGCGCGCCTATCGGGTTGAAGTACCGCAACAACGCTACCGTCCAACTGTTGTCGGAAGCGAACACGTCCTGCAAAATGCGTTCCTGAAAGTACTTGCTTGTGGCGTAAGGATTGGTTGTGTTGCCGACGGCGCACCGCTCGTCCAAAGGGAGTTGCTCGGGTTGCCCGTAGACCGTCGCGGAGGAGCTGAACACAATGCGTTTGCAGTTGTGAATTTTCATTGCCTCAAGCAGCTTTAGCGTTCCCCCGATATTGTTGTCGTAGTATTCGAGAGGTTTTGCCACCGACTCTCCCACCGCTTTAAGCCCCGCAAAATGAATGACCCAATCCACTTTATGTTCGGAAAACACCTTGTCGAGCAAACGGGCGTCCCGCACGTCTCCCTCGTAGAAAGTGACCGCTTTGCCCGTTATTTGCTCTATTCTGTTGAGGCATACGGGCGAAGAATTGACAAAGTTGTCAATTACCACCGCTTCGTGCCCTGCCTGTTGAAGCTCTACCACCGTGTGCGAGCCGATGTACCCGACTCCGCCTGTTACAAGTACTTTCATGTTTGTCGCCTTTTATAATTTACTTTTCTGTTGCCGAAAATGTCCCTTTTACAACAAAAAACGCAAGGGGCTTGAGAATTTGCTTTGTTACACAAAATTTTGAACGTTTTGCCGCAAAAGGTTGCCTTGCTACTTGCCGTCCTTGTCGAACCACTTGTTGGGCACTTGCTGCTTGGAGTAGTCATTTTTGCCCTTGCTCTGACGGCAACCCACGTCCTCGCCGTTGCCACTCGGCACAAAGAACACCTCGTTTTTTACCTCGTCGGGCAGATACTGTTGCTCCACCCAGCCGCCGTAGTTGTGCGGGTATTTGTAGGCAGGCGCGTCCGGCTCCTCGGTGCCGCGCGGATAGTTTTCGTCCATCAGATAGCGCGGAACGCGAGCTGTGGGATGATTTTTGGCGCAGTCCTCCGCGGCATAAAGCGTGTTTACCACGCTGTTGGACTTGGGACAATTGCAGATGTACAAAATGGCTTCCGTCAAAGGTATTCTTCCCTCGGGCAAGCCGATGTTCTGAAACGCGGTGAGCGCGCTCGTCGCCACCACCAACGCACGCGGATCGGCAAGACCGACGTCCTCGGCAGCGTGTATTACAATGCGCCGTGCAAGTAGCAAGGGGTCGGTGCCCGCTTCCAGCAACCGCTCGAACCAAAACATTGCGGCGTTGGCGTCGCTGCCCCGCATGCTTTTGATAAACGCGCTTATCATGTCGTAGTACATGCCCGTATCGACGGAAAGCGCCTTTTTTTGCATGGAATGCGAAGCGACAAGCTTCGTCACGTGGGTAGAGCCGTCCGACTCGACGTCGGTGGTCATCACAGCCAACTCCAAAGCGTTGTATGCGTTGCGCAAATCTCCCGAGGCGGTTTCGCAAATGTACTCCATGGCGTCATCGTCCAACACGATTTTACGGCGGGAAAGCACCTTGTCGCGTTGGAGCGCGTCGCAAAGTCCGCGCTTGATATCTTCCTTGGTTAAAGGCAAAAATTCAAACACGCGGCAACGGGAAACAATGGCGCGGGTCATGCTGACATAGGGGTTTTCCGTTGTAGAACCGATAAAGGTGATTACGCCCTTTTCTATCGCAGGCAACATGCAGTCGCTTTGCGCCTTGTTCCAACGGTGACACTCGTCCAACAGCAGGTAGGTTTTTTGACCGTAAGCATTGAAACGGCGCGTTGCTTCGTCGATTATTTTTTTCGCGTCGGCAACGCCGCTGCTGACGGCGTTCAGCTTTTCAAAATGACTGCCCGTTGTGTTGGCAATCACGTTGGCGAGGCTGGTTTTTCCCGTGCCCGGCGCACCCCAAAAAATACAACTGCCCAGCTTGTCCGCCTTGATGGCGCGGCAAAGCAGCGAACCGTCGTATATGATGTGCGTCTGCCCGATAAACTCGCTCAGCACCCTTGGACGCATACGCTCCGCAAGAGGAATGTTGCTCAATTTTTCTTCTTCGAAAATGGAATTTTGCTCATATTTAGCCATGTTAATATTGTAACAAATTCGCGCCTTTTTCGCAATATAAAAAACAAAACTAATAAAAATATTATTGTGAGGCATAGCCGAAGCGAAACCGCGTATAAGGTGAGGTGAAATAAACTTCGTCCCTGCGTGTCGAAACTCATCCGGCACTTTCAGTGCCACCTTCTCTTGCGTCCTCAAGAGAAGGCCTTTAGGTTCAGTCTTAGATTACTACACACAAAATAACAGCACCCAATCGAAAGGAAAATCTTATATGGTTAGACGAAATAAACTTCGTCCCTATCGGCGCGTTGCGCCACAATAAGGACCGCTCCCGCGGTAAAGCAGAAGCGGCGAGCGCGTGGCTGCTACCAACACCACACTGTGGTGATTGGCTTTACGCGCCACGCCCACTCTCTCGGGGAAGCTACTTTGAGTCGAAACTCATCCACCGCTCGTCACAGCTTTCCCTCGATAGCACCAACCTCGCGCAAGGCTCGGTCGGTTCCGCTATCGGTCAGCTGTTCCTCTCCCCAACAAGTTTCGTTATACTCAACTCGTTGGGGTCCCCTTTGCGTCATACTCTTACTTCGCTTCTTTGTGTCGAAACTCATCCGGTGCTTCCGCACCACCTTCTCTTGCGTCCTCAAGAGAAGGCTTTTAGGTTCAGTCGTTAGATTACTACACACAAAATAATAGCACCCCATCGAAAGGGAAATCTTATATAGTTAGACGAAATAAACTTCGTCCCTGCGTCACAGCACGACCTTGGTTAGCACCAACCTCGCGCAAGGCTCGGTCGGTTCCGCTATCGGTCGGCTGTTCCTCTCCCCAACAAGTTTCGTTATAC
>CANRHN010000008.1 GCA_947630425.1 uncultured Clostridia bacterium
TTCGGTTGTTCCTTTCCCGACAAGTCCTGTTTGGAATTGTCGGGGTCTCCATTTGGGACGTGCTCTACCTGCTGAGCCCTCAACCGAGCAATCGGCGAACGTCGGCTCAGCAGATACGAGGTCAACAATATGCGAAAAAAAGAGCTATCGCCAAAACGACAGCTCTTTTTTTGGAGCTACTAACCGGATTTGAACCGGTGACCCCGTCCTTACCAAGGACGTGCTCTACCTGCTGAGCCATAGTAGCAACACCTTGCTTATTATATATTGTTTTACAGAACTTGTCAATAATTTTCCGCAAAGTACTTTTGTTTGGTAAGCGCTTTTCATAAGGTTCTGTACTGTAATAAATGTTGGGGTATGAAAGTAAACAGAATCCGGAAGCCGACTTCTATATTAACTCGGAATTTTCGCGCGCGGAGACGGACGTTTCGTCCGTAGTAGCGAGGAAAGCGAAAATTCCGTCTGCAATCGCGGACCTGCGCCGAGATTGCAGCCAAACTTGGGGGTGCTGGGGCAAGACCCCCAGCTAAGTCTAAAAAATGAAGGCACGTGCAGTGCCTTCCAAATGAGAACCCACACAAGTTGAAGAATGAAACTTGGGTGGGAGAGGAGTAGCCGAGCGGTAGCAGTACCGACTGTACACCTACAGTTGGTGCTACCAAGCGAGTGCTACGACGACCGACCGAGGCGGCGCACCGCGCCCGTAGGGTCACGATGGCGTAGGCGCCAAGCACAGAAGTGTACGCTCTTTTTTATTAAAAAATTATCTAAAGAGCTTTTATCTCATTTTTGAGGAGTGTCAAGTCCATCCGACCGCCTCGCGTTTGGTCGGTGGCTCTAATGGCTTTGCCATAGAGCCAAAAAGTCCCAAGCGCGTAGGCTCGGGACTTTGAATTTGACGTTGAATGGTTTTTACAAATCTTCGAGGCGTTCCACCGAAAGAATGTCGGGGTGCGATGACATAAGCTTACTCAACTCGTTTGCAAAAAAGTTTTGTTTGGTGTAGATGACGGCTTCCGCTGTCATTTTGTCGTCGTCCTTTGTCATTTTGAAGCGGTGGAAGCTGTCGCAGCCGAAGTGTTCAATCAGGAAATCCTTGGTTTCGTCGCTGTAAACAAATTTGACAAAAAGCATGTGCTTGCGGCTTTTGCGCAACACAATCTTGCTGTGCAAGAACATCTGAATACCGAGAATTATGACGGTAGAAGCAACGGCAACGATGGGCATACCCGCGCCAACAGCCATGCCGATGGCAGCCGTCGCCCAAATTCCCGCGGCAGTGGTAAGTCCGCGCAAATTTTCTCTGCGGAAGAAAATGACGCCCGCGCCCAAGAAGGAAATACCGCTGACAACCTGCGCCGCAATACGTTCGCCGTCGCCAATGTCTCTTAACGCCATAGATACCATCGTAAACAACGCCGAGGCGCAACCCACAATGAAGTGCGTTGCCATGCCCGCTTCCTTTTGGCGGCGGTTGCGTTCTATACCTATGATGATGCCCAACGAGCCTGCAATCAACACGCGCAGTACAAAGATGAGCTGAATTTCCCAGCCCGTATATGCGGGTTTGCCCAATTCATGTCCGAAAAGTATTCCTATCGGCAAATCTTTTAGGGATTTTGTAAAAGCCAACAAATTCATTTTTTGTGCCTCTTTCTTTTGCTGTCATAGTATTCTATCACAAATACTATTCAATTTCAATACAAAATGTCAAAAAAAATATATTTGTAAAAAAATTACCCGCTTATACAAGCGGGCGCACACAAATTTTGCGTTTTGCGGCTGTCAAAATTACTTTTTTGAAATTCTCTTGTCCTCTCCGACAAGCTGCAACAACAAAGTGACGTTTTGGTCCACCAAGCGGGAGAAAATGCGTTCATCATATTTTTCACGAATATCTTGTAACGTCAGATTGGTGGAAATAAAGGTTTGCTTCCTGTTCAAAATGCGTTCATTCAGCAACGCAAAAAGATATTCCCCCGTAATGTTTTTGTATACTTTTTCCGACCCCAAGTCGTCAATCAACAGCAAATCCACGTCCAACAATGCGTCAAAAAGCGATTCGCGGGTTTCCAAACCGTCAACGTGTGCATGGAAAAGTTGATTGTTGAGGTTAAATGATGTCACAAACAGTACGCTTTTGCCGAGATCCGCCGCTAAGTTGGCGCATGCCGTCAGCAAATAAGTTTTACCCGCGCCGACATTACCTACAAGCAACACGTTTCCTTTGCCGCTTTGGCAAAGCTCTTTTACTTTTTTGTAAACAGCCCTGTTGCGCTCATTTGTTTCGGTGCTGCGTTCAAACGTAAAATCCTCGCAAACAAGGTTGCCGTCGGCAACTATCAATTTGCGAATTTCTTTTTTCAGACATACGCATTGTTTGCCGTCTACGTAGCCGGTGTCGTTGCAAAGCGAGCAGTGATAGTGCGGCAACAAGTCGCTTTGAGAAAACCCCAACCGTGCCAGAAGTTTTTGCTGTTCCTTTTCGAGGTTTGCAATTTCCCTTTGCAAGTTTTTGTCATCGGCTTTGCCCATTGCCAGATCCACCTGCAAAGCGCGCAGACTTTTTTCCAACTGCGCCCATTCGGCATTGGCGCGCAATGTTTCTCGTGCAATCGCGGCCTTTTCGTTGGCAGCAAAACGCCGTTCTTCCACAATACGCTTTGCATTTTGCAGTGTTTGCTGTTTGTTCATCAGTCCTCCGTTTCGTCCAACACGGTGAACAGTGCGTTTAACTGTTCGTCGGTATAATGTCTGCGTTCAAGGTCGTTGCCTATAATTGCGCGAGTTGCGGTTGACGCGGATTTTGCGTCGTTTTTGTGAGATTTTGCCTGCTCGACGGTTACTATTCCGTTTTGCTTGTAGTCGGAAAGAATTCTGTTCATGTAGGCAATCGGCGAAGCCGTTCCTGCGGCAAGTTCCGCAGCGTAGTTTATCAATTCGAGGGGCATGTTCCACGTTTCCGTCCAAGTTTTGTACAGCAGTCTGTCGTTGGCGGTGGTGCGCCTGTCCAAGCCGCATTTGGTAAGGACAACTCGAATTTTTTCGTCGATGTCTGCCAACATGGCAAAATAGTTGTCAAGCGAGGTCAAATTCACCACGCCGTTTTTGTACAGCTTGTCTATTATAGACGCAACGCCGTTCAATGTGCGTATGCCGCTTTTGAAGCAGTACTTGGCAATGGCGAGCAGCGTTTCGTCGTCGTAGCCGCGTCTCAGCCACGGCACAATGTACTCCTCTACAACGCTGTCCAAACGCTCGTAGTACACGCCAATGGATTTTGTCAATCCGCGCGCAAGGTCGAACAAACGGTTCTTTTCCGTCTCGTAGTCCTCGATTTCCTTGAGCGAAAGCGCGCCTTTGCGGTAAAATTCCGACAGCTTTGCGTCCAGCCGAGACATTCCCCCCGACTTGCAGGTTTTGGCAACGGCGGTTATCACGTCCAACGAAAAACCGAAATCCTTGATCCATTTTTCGTAGTTTACGCGGTCGCTGTAGTCCACGTTGCGTTGGCTTCCCAAAGCCTTGAAAACAATTCGCAAATCGGCGTCGTACTTTTGTTGGCTGTTGAGATTTTCGCTTACGGCGGCAAGGGTGGTCGCGCCCTTGACCAGCTGATTGCGCGCAACCGTCAAAATGTATTGGTAGGAAATGCTGTTGCCCTTCAATTCTGCACAGTATTTGGCAACGTACACCAACGCTTCGGGAGAAAAGGTTGTTTCCTCGAGGAAGGTGTAGTACTCGTTGTACTCGTTGACGGTTATCATTCTGCCCTCTATCACCGACTGAATTTCCTTGGAAAATTTGGCGTACTTGGAGGGCTTTATTTTTTTCAGCGTGCCCGTTCCGTCCCGCAAACTGTGGTACAGTACTTGCGAGGGGGAATCTATGAGCGTAACAAGCCCCAATTCCTCCCAATAGCGAAAGGCATCGATGACTTCCTCGACGGAAATGTTCAATTTTAACGCAATGGTTTCGCAGCGGTTGTCGTCGCCGTCGCTGTTGGTCAAAGCCAAACCCAAAAGGTAAACAGCCGTGCATTTGTCGGGTGCATCGGGCATAAAATTCAAAAAGAATTTGTTTTCTACGGCGGTGTAGCCTGCGTCAACAAACTGTTTTTCTTTGATACAAAATGCCATATTTACCTCTTTTGTCAAGAAAGTATTGATTATTTCCGCGTGATGCGTTATAATAAAGAATGTTACAATGCCCGAGTAGGCGTTTGCGTAACGGCGCAAGAGTCAATTGTTATTTTAGCACAAAACGCCGTCACAATCAACAGATTTATCAAACAAAACTCGGCGCAAGTCAATTCTGAGGCAAGAGGTGCCAAATGAAAATCATCAAACTTGTTGCAACCGACCTACAATCCAACGAAAAACAGGTGTTCGTGTTCGGTACGGGTACAGAGGGCAAGGACGTTGTTACGACCCGCGGCGGACGATTGGGCAACTACTTTGATTTTTGCTTTGAGCAGGCGGAGTGTACGCGCGACGTCGAAGTGGAGTTTTTTGTAAACGACGAGCAGTATTCGCTGTCCCGTTTGCACAACGAGGACGGTACAACGCGCACCGTGCTTAAGCTCATGACAGAAGAGGGCTCTTATCAGGTGGTGGCTCGCTCTCACGCGATAGAGTACCTTGAGCAGCTTATGGGCACTTCCGTAAGCGGTTTGCTGCGCATGGGGTACGTAAACAACAAGACGGTGGAGGCTTTTCACGGGGACTTGATGCAATTTGACGAAATACGTTTGCTCAACGAAGTGCAACAAAGCATTTTCCGTTCCAATGCCGAGGCTCAAGCGATGAAGGAAAACGCGATGAAGCGTCTCAAAGAGTACGCCGCGGACGCCGTGCCCGCTTCCTCGGAAGAATTGGACGAGCTGAATTCCGAATTGGACGTGTTGGTTCGGGACATCACTGTGGCTACGGCTCAGCTTGGAGAACTTAAAGCCAAGCAAAACGTAGACTCCATACGTTCCGACATCACGGCTCAGCTAAACGACGCTCAAGCGCGCTACAACAAACTTATCGCCGGACAAGCGGACGTGGACGACGCACGCGCCAGAGTAAAGCTGCGCGACGACGTGGAGCTGCTTATTCCCAAGGTAAAAACGCTGCAGTCTCTGACGGAACAGCGTGACAGCTACGAAAAACGCCGTTTTGAAATTACGGGCGAATTGGAGTGGCAGGAAAACGAGTTGAGTGCAATACGTCAGCAGTTGGAAGAAAAGAACAAGCAGTATGCCGTCACGCAGGACAAGCGCAACCGTATCGAAGCCATCAACAACGAGTTGACCTACATTGCTTCGCTTTACGAAAAGAACAAGGCTCTCAACGAACAGCTGTTGGAGCTTAACGAAAAACAGGAACGTCTGACTGCGGAAAAGGCTCTTTATGCCGACAGGTTGGCGCAGGTGGAAAAAAACGTAAACGAAGTCAAGGAAAGCCTCGACGCGTTTCACATTCCCGCACGCTCTGTAGGAGAGCTTTTGGAGTCGGTGCGTATCGACGTCAAAATCGACGAGGTAAACGCGCAAATTGAAAAGCTTTCCAGCGAGCTTGCCGTCAAGGAAAGTCAAATTGCCGAAAAGGAAAGCAAGCTGGTAGTTCAGGTCAAGCGTTTCCGCGCGGTTGCGGAGTTGGACAACACCGTCACACCCTTCAAAGCGCGCGAAACTATTTTGCAGGTTCTCGACACCAAGTACTCCAAATTGGAAACGGTCAACCTGTCCCTCAAAGAAAAACAGCGCAACCTCGAACGCGCCTTGGAGGACTACAAGTACCGTTTGATTCAGCTGGAGCAGTCGCGCAGTCGTTTGGAAGGGGAAAGGGAAAAAACTCTTTTGCGCAAGCAGGAGGAGTTTAAGCGCGAGGTGTACCTCAACAGTCAAAAGGTTTTCAGCGACGACGCAACAAGCGTGTTTGCCGTCACCGTAAATTTCAACGACGCGGAAGTGGAAACGCTCAATCAGGAAATTACCGCCCGCAACCTCGACAGGGATTTGTTGATGGAACGCGCCAACCAATTGGACGGAGCTTTGAAGGAAATCAAACGTCACATCGACATCAACTCCGCCGAAATGGAAACGTTACAGCGAGAAAAGGACAACATCAATCGTCGCTACAACGAGATTGTCTCGCAAAACACAAACGAAACGGTTTTCAACTACCTCAAGGCGTTAAGCTCCGACAACGGCACAAAGTATTTGCTTGACGTGCAACAGGACGCCGTGCGCTGCGAGGCGGAACTGAACGAGC
The DNA here is from genome assembly GCA_947630425.1 of uncultured Clostridia bacterium. Lineage (GTDB taxonomy): Bacteria > Bacillota > Clostridia > Christensenellales > CAG-314 > Fimimonas. Next base: position 6,264 of record CANRHN010000008.1, read on the forward strand.
TTAAACGCTCCACCGAATCGCTTCGCGCCAAGCTGTCCGCTCTGAAAAACCGTCTTTCCTATCTTAAGGAAACGCAAACGGGATTTGACGACACCCGCGTTTCCATTGACGCGCTTATTTCTTCCAACGACAAGCTCAAGGACGAGCTGTCCGACATAGGCGACCGCTTGAGCAACGGCTACGAGCAGTACAAGGCGTTGACGCGCCAAATGGAAAACATCGAATCCCGTTTGGACGACATCAAGGGCGCAATTCTGGAAAACACCAAAACCGTCAAGGTCAACGAACAGCAGATTGCCGAGTCCACCGCCAAGGCGCAAAGCATTGCCGGCACAGACGACTTGGAAAAGGCTGTCACAAACTTCCGCTACGAGGTGGGAGACGTGGAAAGCGAATTGCAGATGCTCAAAGATTCGGCTCAGACAATGGAAAAGGAAATTTTCAAAAAGCGTCTCGAGTTGGAAAAGACCCAATGGTTGTACGACAGCAAGGTGAGCGAGTACGACGAACTGCATCGCGAGCTACAATTCGAGTTTAACCTTAAGGGCTTGGACGTAGACAAGGTTGCGGCAATGGATCTGGACGTCAGCGTGGAGGGCTTGCGCAAGCTGATTGCCGAGTTTGACACAATGCGCAGCAGTCTTTCGGAAAAAATCGACAATCTGTACTCCATTCTCAAAAGTCAGCCCGCGCCCGTCGTTACGCGCGAGGAAATCGCTTCCAAACAACAGGAAATCGAGCTGCTCACAAAGCGTCGCGAGCAATTGGAAAAGCAACGCAACGAAAAGCTCAGCGTCTACGTTGCGGCAAGCAACGCCCGCGCAAAGGTGGGAGTTGCCGCGGCGGAAGCCAAAACGCTCAACAATCTGAAGGAAACGTTGGGTCACAATCAAATCGTTTCGTTGCTCATTTCCGACAAAATCAAGTCCATTTTGCTCACGGCTACCAACTATCTCAACAGCATGGGCGGCGGCAATTTGCGTTTGGTGGAAAAGGATTGCAAACTGCAGCTTAAGGAAGGAAACCAACTTACGGACTTTGACAGTCTTGATCCCGAGCTGAAAACGATGGTGTACGTCAGCACGCTGTTGGCTGTTCCCAGCGCAGACAGCTCCGATGGCAAGTGGATAATTTTCGAAGAGCGCATCAATGCCGATCGCGAGGCGTTGTCCGCCATGCTCAAGAGCATTGCCGACGTCAGCTATGTGGTCTCGTCGGAATTGGAAAAATAAAAGATTTTACCAAACGAAAAAGGGTAGTCGTTCAATGCGACCACCCTTTTCAATTGCAATTTTTTTTACTCTGTTGCTTGCAGCTCCACCGTGTAAAGAGGACGGTAGCTTACGCCGCGCTCGGCAAAGACGCTTTCAAACAGAGTCAGTCGAGTGGCTACAAAGGGAGCGTTAAACACCTGCACGTTCTTTGTTACCTCCGAAAAGGGCAACGAAAAACTCTTTTTGCGAATAATCGTCACATGTGGACGGTATGCGCGATGCTCCACCTCAAAGCCGTTTTGCTCCAATTTTTCGCCCAAGCTGTCGTGCAAGGCTACAAGTTCGTTGCTTTGGCGCACCTTTGCCCACACAATGTCGCCCATGCGTTGAATTGCAAACTGCGTGATTGCAAGCGTGGGCGCGGGCAAATTTTTCACCGAGTCCATTGCGCTTTGAACAAAAATCAAATTGCTCGGTTCAACGTTGCCGAGGAAGTGCATTGTCAAATGCAAATTTTCCTTCGGTACAAAATTACCGCCGTTAGCGTAGTCGGCAAATTGATTGGCAGAACGTTCCAGATTATCCTTGACCCTTTGCGGCAATTCCAACGCAACAAAAACTCGCATAGTCCACCTCGTGTTTTTCATTATTGTACCACGTTTCGGCTTGCTTGACAAGCATGGAAATTTTTCGTTGTTCGTGAGTGTGGTTTAAGGGGTAAAATTGCCTGTTTGCGAAACATGGGGTTCGAAAAATCGCGCCCTTGTCAAAGCAAAAATCAGTCGCTCACTTTGCCTATAATTTCCTTTCCTTCTACAAAGGCGGTGAAAATTTTGGCTGTTTCCTTGCCGCAGACGTCGGCAAAGCACTCAATCATCTGCGACGAGGGCGCAACGGTAAAGCACGCTTCGTCGTAGTATTTGCCGAGCGCTTTCCAAAACTTGTTTGCGCCCACCGTTTCGTAAACGGAGTTGAACATCAAACTGCCCTTGACGTAGGTAAAAATGACGTATTCGCCGTCGCTTTTGTAACCGGAAAGCTCTCGCATGCTGCGGTCCACATTGCTGTAAAAGCGATTGAGAACGTCCACGTAAGTAACATAACTTTGCATGCAGCTGCTCACGCTGCTTTCCAGCGGCATTGCTCCCGTGCTGTCAAGGTACAAATATGTGACAAACTCGCTCAAGCCCTCGTCCATCCAAGCGTTGGCGATTTGGTCGTTTCCCACAACGCCGTAAAACCATTGGTGCGCCGTCTCGTGCGCAATCGCTTCCTGGTAGCTTGTGCTGCCGGAGGTGATCATCGCAAGGTTGGGGTACTCCATTCCGCCATAGCAAAATTCCGTTTCCACAACGTTATATTGTTTGTAGGGGTACTCTCCCACGTTTTTGTTGAGGTATTCCATCATGCCGCAGGCGGTGGCAAGGCTTGCTTCGCAGTCGGCGTCCGCGTAGTAAAAGTAGTTTACCTGAGCGTCTCCGACCTTTTGAGAAATTTTGGTAAATTCCGTCGAGGCGACCATTGCAAAGTCGCGCACGGCTTCCGCGCGGTAGCGGTAGGTGACAAATCCGTTTTTGTTGGACGCTTCCTGCAATTCGCCCGTCGCCGCCAATATGTAATTTTCCGGTAGCGTCATCGACACGGTGTAGTTGGCAACCTCGCTCACAAAGGGGTCTCCTACATTGTAGTAGGGGCTTTCGGTGTAGTTGCCGTTGTCAATGTGACAAAGCACAGGATACCAATTGCCCAAGTTTACCGTGTGTTCATTGTACCCGAGACGATGGTGTACGTTTGCTAACTGCACCTGATAGGTCATTTCTATCGTTGTGGATTTGTCGGGAAACAATCCCCCTTTTACGGGGACGCTCAACACGTCGCAGTCTTGTCCTTCCACAGTGTAAGCCACTGCGTCACCGTCCACCTTTACGCTGTCAAAGGCAATGTCTCCCCAACTGTCCCCGTTTGGGTAGGCCTTGGCCCTGTAGACGGCGGGCACGACGGAATTTTGAGCGTCTTGTCTGTACTGATTTGCATATAGGTGCAGCTTGACGGCTTCGAAGCTGTTTTCGCTGCGGTTGGTCATTTTGATGGTCTGAACTGCCGAAAGAATGTGCGTTTGGTCGTCATAGCTTGCCGCAATGGTGTACTCGTCGCCGTTTTTTGCCGCAAGCTTAAATTTGCTTTTTTTGCAGGCGACCAACGCCAAGCAACACGCCGCAACCAAACAAACGACAAGCAGTGTGCAAAGGATTTTTTTCATAGTGATCTCCCCTCGATGAATTTTGTTGTCAGCTACATTCTATGAAGCACCGTCTCTTTATATGCCTTTGCCGCAAGTTATAAATGATTTTTAGTAAAGTATATTTAATATTTACTACTATGCAATTTCGCCGTTGAGGAAAGTAAAAGCCTTTTGAAAGCCGCTATTCCCAAAAAAAGAAAAATAAATGCAAAAAAAATCCAAAATCCCCTGTTTTTTGTTTGACAGTCTCTTGATTTTTGTGTTACAATGGTCAAGCTGCGGAGTAGGGGCTTGACGCGCAAGGTTACTGAGACAACAGAAAACTTGCTGCCGACCCAGCGTCGCCGAGAGCGGCGTGACCGAACGAATTTTAATGTAGCGCAAGCGCTAAGTGACCTCGAAAATCAAACTGGCGCGGGTGCGGTGACGGGCAAACTATGTTTGCTTTATTAAAAGTCGCAGCAGGAAACACACGGCGGTGTTGTTACCTGAAAGGTTCGGAAACCAAAACAAAATCAAGGAGAAAAAGACTATGGCAACACAAAGAATGAGAATCAGACTCAAATCTTACGACCACAACCTTGTGGACCTTGCTTGCGCCAAGATAGTGGAAGCGGCTCAAAAGATGGGTAGTAAGGTTTCCGGTCCCATACCTCTCCCCACGGAGAAGGAAATCGTGACCGTTTTGCGCGCAACGCACAAGTACAAGGACGCGCGCGAACAATTCGAACTAAGAACATACAAGCGCTTGATAGACATCTACAGCCCCAATGCAAAAACGGTGGACTCGTTGACGAAGCTGGAATTGCCCGCAGGAATCGACGTCAAAATCAAGCTGTAATAAACGTTTATAAAGGAGGATGAACTTTATCTTATGAATAAAGCAATCATTGGAAAAAAGTTGGGAATGACGCAGGTGTTTCTCAACGACGGAACGATGGTTCCGGTAACGGTAATTCAGGCGGGTCCCTGCACGGTCACGCAAGTCAAAACGACGGAACGCGACGGTTACGACGCGGTTCAGTTGGGATTTGAAGAAGTGGCGGACAGAAAGCTCAACAAGCCTCAGCTCGGACACCTCAAAGCCGCAAACGTAAAGGTCAAGCATCTCCACGAGTTCAAGCTGGAAGGTTCTTCCCTTTCCGTGGGACAAACGGTCGGTTGCGACGTGTTTGCGGAAGGCGACTACGTTGACGTCACGGGCGTTACCAAGGGTCACGGATTTACGGGCGTTATCAAGCGTTGGAATCAACACAGACTCAAGGAAACCCACGGTGTGGGTCCCGTTCACAGAGAAGTCGGTTCAATGGGTCCCATCAGCAGCCCCTCACGCGTTATGCCGGGCAAAAATCTCCCCGGTCACTACGGTGTGGAACAGGTGACGGTTCTAAATCTCTCGGTGGTAAAAGTCGACAAGGAGAGAGGAGTGTTGCTCGTCAAGGGCGCAGTCCCCGGTGCCAAGAACGGAATTGTCTACGTTCGCAACGCCGTCAAGAAATAAGGTGAAAAGGAGAAAAACAAATGCAAGTAAAAGTGTACAATACCAAGGCTGCGGAAGTAGGAACGCTGGAACTGAACGACAACGTGTTCGGCTGTGACTACAACGAGCCCCTCATTCACCAGGCGGTAGTGACGTATTTGGCAAATCAACGTCAGGGCACAAAGTCCGCGCTCACTCGCACAGAGGTTCGCGGCGGCGGCATCAAGCCTTGGAGACAAAAGGGCACGGGTCGTGCAAGACAAGGCTCTATTCGCGCTCCGCAATGGATCAAGGGCGGCGTTGTATTCGCACCCAAGCCGCGCGACTTCAGCAAAAAGCTCAACAAAAAAATGAGAGCGCAGGCTTTCCGCAGCGCAATCAGCTACAAAGTCCAAAACAGCGAACTCGTCGTTGTGGACGAAATCAAGTTGGCTCAACCCAAAACCAAACTTGTTGCGGAAATTCTCAAAAACTTCAAGTTTGAACACAGAACATTGTTGCTCGTTACGGGCGACAGCACAGACGTGGTGAGAGCGGGTGCAAACATCGAAAAGCTCACCGTTACCGAGGCAACGCTTGCCAACGTTTACGAGCTGGTCTCGAACACGAACGTGATCGCCACAAAGGAAGCAATCAAAAAGATTGAGGAGGCATATTCGCTATGAATTCCTACGATATATTGAAGCGTCCGATTTTGACGGAAAAAAGCTACGCCAACATTCCCGCCAAGACCTACACCTTCGAAGTCCACAAGGACGCCAACAAAGTGCAGATCAAAAACGCGGTTGAAGAAATTTTCGGCGTAAAAGTAGAACACGTAACCACCTCTACCGTAAAAGGTAAGCTCAGAAGACAGGGAAGAACCCAAGGCTACACGCCGACATGGAAAAAGGCGACCATTCGCCTGACCGCTGACAGCAAGGCTATAGAGTTCTTCAACAGCCTGTCCTAATCGGAGGAATGAACTATGGCTATCAAAAAGTACAAACCTACTTCTCCCGCACGTCGTTTCATGTCCGTTTCGACGTACGAGGAAATAACGAAAACCAAACCGGAAAAGAGCCTTCTTGCGGTAAGTAAAAAGACCGGCGGACGTAACGCCACCGGCAAAATCACCGTTCGTCACATAGGCGGCGGCAACAGAATAAAGTACCGTATCATCGATTTCAAGCGCGACAAGAGCGTTCCCGCAAAAGTTGCAGCCATCGAATACGACCCCAACCGTACAGCCAACATCGCGTTGCTTCACTACGCGGACGGTGAAAAGAGATACATTCTCGCTCCCGTCGGACTGAACGTGGGCGACACGGTAGAGGCAAGCGCGACGGCGGACATCAAGGTGGGCAACAATCTTCCCCTCGAGAACATTCCCGTCGGAACAATTGTTCACAACATCGAGATGAACCCCGGCAAGGGCGGTCAAATCGCAAGAGCGGCAGGTATCTTTGCACAGCTTATGGCAAAGGAAGGAAAGTATGCCACACTGCGTATGCCCAGCGGCGAAATGAGACTGATCCTTTTGAAGTGCCACGCGACCATCGGACAGGTCGGCAACCTCGACCACGAGATCGTTTCCATCGGTAAAGCGGGCAAAACCCGTCATCTGGGCGTCAAACCTACCGTTCGCGGCAGCGTAATGAACCCCTGCGACCACCCTCACGGCGGTGGCGAGGGCAAGAGCCCTGTGGGACGTCCCGGTCCTGTAACGCCTTGGGGTAAACCCGCACTCGGTTACAAGACAAGAAAGAAGAAGAAAGCTTCCAACAAATTTATCGTCAAACGTATCAACTGATCGGAGGAAAGAAAATGAGTAGATCGATTAAAAAAGGACCTTACGTTCAACAAGCACTCCTTAAGCGCGTGCAGGAAATGAACGCCAAGGGCGAAAAAAAGGTTTTGAAAACATGGTCGAGAAGTTCTACGATCTTCCCCGATTTTGTAGGACACACCATTGCGGTGCATGACGGCAAAAAGCATGTTCCCGTGTACATCACGGAGGACATGGTAGGTTTGAAGTTGGGCGAGTTCGCTCCGACGAGAACCTTCAGAGGACACGCGGGCAGCAAGACCGCCGGCGGCAAATAGGAGGAATTGAAAAATGGCTACAAGAAGTAAAGCAAAGGCTTTGGTGCGTGCCGAAAACAAGGACAAGCGTCCCAAGGCAATAGCAAAGTACATCCGCATTTCTCCCTCCAAGGTGATGATCGTTCTCGATCTCATTCGCGGCCGTGATTACAAGGATGCCGTTGCAATCCTTAAAACAACTCAAAAGGCAGCATGCGAGCCGGTTTTGAAATGTCTCAACTCGGCAGCAGCCAACGCCGAGGTAAATCTCGGTTTGAACAAAGATGCTCTTTACGTAGCGGAGTGCTTCGCGGATCAGGGACCCACCCTCAAGAGAATGCAACCCGTTTCTCGCGGCAGAGGCTATCGCATCCTGAAGAGGACAAGCCATATCACCGTGATTTTGGATGAGAGAGCGTAAGGAGGAGTAAAGTTATGGGACAAAAAGTTAATCCGCATGGATTGAGAGTCGGCGTAATTCACGATTGGAACGCAAAGTGGATCGCAGACAAAAAAGATTTTGCCAAGTATATCAAAGAGGACGACGTTATTCGTACCACCCTCAAAAAGAAGTACGATCAAGCGGGTATCAGCAAGATTGTGGTGGAAAGAAGCGAGGGCAAGGTCGTTGTGGATATTCACACGGGACGTCCCGGTGTGCTTATAGGCAAGGCGGGCGCGGGCGCAGACGAGATCAAAGCGTTGCTTAAGAAGATCGTCGGAGACAAAGCCGTCACCGTCAACATCATCGAAATCAAACGCCCCGACATGGACGCACAACTTGTGGCGGAAGCAATTGCGGCTCAGCTTGAAAAGCGTGTTTCTTTCCGCAGAGCAATGCGTCAATGCATGGGCAGAGCGACCCGTAGCGGCGCCAAGGGAATCAAAACAATGGTTTCCGGACGTCTGGACGGCGCAGAAATCGCACGTTGCGAGCAGTACCACGAAGGATCGATTCCTCTTCACACTTTGAGAGCCGACATCGACTACGGCTATGCCATTGCGCATACCACCTTTGGCGTTATCGGCGTTAAAGTTTGGGTGTACAGAGGAGAAATCCTTCCCAAGAAGAAAAAGACCGTCAAAAAGGAGGTGGCTGAATAATGTTAATGCCTAAAAGAGTGAAAAGACGCCGTCAATTCCGCGGAAGAATGAAGGGCGAAGCACACAAGGGCAACAAAGTTGCTTACGGTGAGTACGGTCTTCAAGCGTTGGAATGCGGCTGGATTACCTCCAATCAAATAGAGGCAGCGCGTGTCGCAATGACGCGTTTTGTAAAGCGTGGCGGCAAGGTTTGGGTGGACATCTTCCCTCACAAGCCCGTCACAAAAAAGCCCGCTGAAACACGCATGGGCTCCGGTAAAGGTTCTCCCGAGTATTGGGTGGCAGTAGTAAAGCCGGGCAGAGTTATGTTCGAAATGGCAGGCGTCCCCGAGGACGTCGCGCGCGAGGCTCTGCGTCTGGCAAGTCACAAACTTCCCGTCAAGTGCAAGTTTGTGAAAAAGAGTGACGAGGTGAATGCAGATGAAAGCAAGTGAAGTTCGCGAACTCAGCAATGAAGAATTGGCGTCAAAGCTCACCGATTTGAAAAAAGAGTTGTTCAACCTGCGTTTATCTCACGCAACGGGACAGCTCAACAACCCGCTTCAACTTAACAGTGTCAAAAAGGACATTGCAAGGGTAAAAACGGTACTCCGCGAGAGAGAGCAAGCCGCAAAAGCGTAAGTGAGGTGCAACAATGAGAAATAGCAGAAAAGAAAGAGTCGGCATCGTTGTTTCCGACAAAATGGACAAGACGATTGTCGTGGCGGTAATCAACAAATACAAACACCCTCTGTACAAAAAGACGGTGTCAAAGACAAAAAAGTATAAGGCTCACGACGAGCTCAACGAATGCGGAATCGGCGATACCGTGCGTATCATCGAAACGAGAAAGCTCTCCAAGGACAAAAATTGGCGTTTGTTGGAAATTGTCGAAAAGGCTAAGTAGGAGGACGGCACAGTGATTCAAGTACAAACAAGACTTAAAGCAGCCGACAACAGCGGCGCAAAAGAGCTTATGTGCATAAAGGTGCTTGGTGGCTCCTCGCGTAAGTTCGGCAACATCGGCGATGTGATCGTCGCAAGCGTCAAGAGCGCGAACCCCGGCGGCGTCGTCAAAAAGGGAGACGTGGTAAAGGCGGTTATCGTTCGCAGTTCGTTCGGTATCAACAGAAAGGATGGCACGCACATTCGTTTTGACGACAATGCGGCAGTGATCATCGATCAGCAAAAGCAACCCAGAGGAACGCGTATCTTCGGGCCGGTGGCAAGAGAGCTTCGTGAAAAAGATTACATGAAGATTGTCTCCCTCGCTCCCGAGGTACTGTAGGAGGTGTAAAATGGCAAGTATGAACATCAGGTCCGGTGACACCGTTGAAGTCATCGTCGGCAACGTCAACAGTCGCGGCAAGCGCGGCAAGGTTATCGTGGTCGATCCGGAGACTCACAGAGTCGTTGTAGAAGGACTCAATTTGGTCACAAAGCACAGGAAACCACGTTCAGCGCAGGAGCAGGGCGGCAGGTTCGAACAACCCCGCATGATCGACGTAAGCAACGTCATGCTCGTTTGCCCCAAGTGCAATCAAGCAACTCGCGTAAATCACGTTCTCGGCGACAACGGCAAGTATCTCAGAAGCTGCCACAAGTGCGGTGCGGTAATCGACGCTCGTGCCGAGAAAAAGCAAACAAGAACAGCTAAAGCCAAGGGCACAAGCAAAAAAAGCAAAAAGACCCAAGCTGATGAAGAATAAGGAGGAACAAAATGGCTACAAAGAAAACGGAATCTGCGGCTGACAACAAGCCCGTAGAGTGCAGACTCAGAAAGCTGTACAAAGAAGTAGTCGTTCCTCAACTCATCAAGGAATTCGGCTACACCAACATCAACGAAGTTCCCCGTCTGGAAAAGATCGTGCTTAATGCCGGTCTCGGCGACGTCAAAGACAACAGCAAGTCATTCCAACTTGCCGTTGAAGAACTCAAAAGCATCTCCGGTCAAAAGCCTCTCGTAACCAACAGCAAGCTGTCTGTGGCAAACTTCAAGGTTCGTAAAGGCATGGCGGTAGGAGCAAAGGTAACTCTGAGAGGCGAACGTATGTATTCGTTCTTCGACAAGCTGGTCAGTATTGCGCTGCCGAGAGTCAGAGACTTCCGCGGCGTCAACACCAACCTCGACGGTCGCGGCAATTACACGCTGGGCATTCGCGAACAACTCATTTTCCCCGAAATCATCTACGATCAAGTGGAAAAAACGAGAGGTTTCGACGTAACCTTCGTTACGACGGCAAAGACGGATGCGGAAGGCAAAGCGCTGCTCAAATACTTGGGCATGCCCTTCAGAGCTTAGTGAGGTAAACATTATGGCAAAAAAATCAATGATAAACAAACAACAAAGAACACCCAAGTATTCCACTCGCGGCTATACCCGTTGTTCTATTTGCGGTCGTCCTCACGCGGTGCTGCGTAAGTACGGAATTTGCAGAATTTGTTTCAGAGAAAAGGCTTACAAGGGTGAAATACCCGGCGTAAAAAAAGCAAGTTGGTAAGGAGGAAGATACAATGGTAGTTACAGATCCTATTGCGGATATGCTTACGCGTATCAGAAACGCTATCACAGCCAAACACGCCGACGTAGAAATCCCCGCGTCCAAGACCAAGACAGCCATCGTTGAAATTCTCCTTGAGGAAGGCTATATCGACAGCTACGAGGTCGTGGAACATGAGCTTCAAAACGTAATCAAAGTCACGTTGAAGTACGGCTACAAAGGCGAAAGAGTTATCACCGGTCTCAAACGTATAAGCAAACCCGGTTTGAGAGTTTATGCCAAGAGCAGCGAACTCCCCCGCGTTTTGAACGGTTTGGGCATTGCAATCGTGTCCACAAGCAAGGGCATCATGACAGACAAGAACGCGCGCAACCAAAATCTCGGCGGCGAAGTGCTTGCATACGTGTGGTGAGGAGGTAGGATATGTCAAGAATCGGAAAAAAACATATCATTTTGCCTGCAGGTGTAACGCTCACGTGCAATGACGGAGAAGTTACCGTCAAAGGCGCAAAAGGCACGCTCACACGTCACATCGAAGATTGCATCGACGTTCGCGTGGACGGAACAACCGTCAGTCTTGTGATTGTCGATGAGAAAGCCGACGACGTTCAGGCAAAGCACGGCTTGTACAGAGCGCTCCTTGCCAACATGGTCAAGGGCGTACACGACGGTTTCAGTCGCAATCTTATCGTCAACGGCGTAGGTTACAAAGCAACCGTAACCGGCGACAAACTTGTACTCAACATCGGTTACTCTCATCCCGTCGAAGTGATTGCTCCCAAGGGTATCACTTTCTCCTGTCCTTCCCCGACGGAAGTTGTCGTGAGCGGTATCGACAAGGAACTTGTGGGACAAACTGCCGCAAACATCAAGGCAAAACGTCCCGTAGAACCTTACCACGCATACGGCATTCGCTACAAAGAGGAAGCAGTTGTGTTGAAGGAAGGCAAGAAGGCCGGTAAGTAAGGAGTGTAGATTATGATAAAAAAATTGAACAAAAATGCGGACAGACAAGTTCGCCACGCAAGAGTAAGAAAAAAGGTGTTTGGCACATCGGTTAAGCCCCGTTTGTGCGTTTACCGTTCCACCAATTATATCTACGCTCAGGTAATCGACGACATCAACGGCAAAACGCTTTGCGCTTCCAGCAGCCTTGCTTTGAAGATCGAAGGCAAGACCAAAACGGAAGCAGCCAAGGTTGTCGGCGCAGACATTGCCGCAAAAGCAATCAAACTGGGCGTCAATGAGGTCGTGTTCGACCGCGGCGGCTACATCTACACAGGCAGAGTGGCAGCTTTGGCAGACGGCGCAAGAGAAGCCGGACTCAAATTCTAATCGGAGGCAAAACATGGAAAACGTACAAGAAGTAGAAGTTGTTGCAACAGAGCAACAGCAGGAGCAAGCTCCCCGTTCGGAGCAACCCAGACGTAACTTCCGCGACAATCGCCCCGATAGAAAGGGCGGCAGACGCAACAACCGCGACAGAGATGTCAAGGAAGACGACGGTCTGATAAAAAAGACAGTGTCCATCAACCGCGTAACCAAGGTTGTCAAGGGCGGACGCACAATGCGTTTCTCGGCACTTTGCGTTGTCGGTGACGGCAAAGGTATGGTGGGCGTAGGCATGGCAAAGGCGGCAGAAGTGCCCCAAGCCATCGAAAAAGCCAACCTGCGTGCCAAAAAAGCAATGGTCAACATTGCTCTCGTTGACACGACAATACCTCACGAAACTATCGGCAAATTCGGCAAGGGCTACGTGCTGCTTATGCCTGCACAACCCGGTACCGGCGTTATCGCGGGCGGTCCTGTCCGTAACGTGTTGGAAGCGGTAGGCATCAAAGATATTCGTACAAAATCCTACGGCTCAAACAATCCCGTCAACTGCGTCAAAGCCACGTTCAACGGTCTTAAGGGACTCAGAACGCGCGAGCATATTGCGCAACTGCGCGGCAAGAGCGTTGAGGAAATTTAGGGAGGTGTACAATGGCTACAAAAAAGAAAAACGAAGTAAAACAACCTCTCTACATCAACGGCAGATATGTTGTTGAAAAACAACTTCCTCCCAAACCCGCAAAAGGTACAAAACCTTACGAAGAAGCCAAGGGACAGGTAAAGGTCACTCTCATAAAGAGTACCGCAGGCTGTCTTAAAGAGCAGCAGGAAACGGTAGCCGCGCTCGGACTTACCAAAATTCGTACCAGCAACGTTTTACCGGACAATGCGGCAACTCGCGGTATGATTTTCAAGGTAAAGCACCTTGTTTCCGTGGAAGAAGTAAAGTAGGAGGCTAAAATGAGAATACATACAATTCAACCGGCAGTAGGAGCTACAACCTCCGAAAAGAGACTGGGTAGAGGTATAGGAAGCGGCCTCGGCAAAACAAGCGGCAAAGGTCACAAGGGACAATGGGCGCGCAGCGGCGGCGGAGTACGCCCCGGATTCGAAGGCGGACAAACTCCCATTGCAAGACGTCTACCCAAGCGTGGCTTCAACAACAAATTCAGAGTAGAGTACGACGTGGTAAACGTCGAAGCTCTCAACTTGTTTGACAACGACACCGTTGTTACCTACGAACTTCTCGCGGAGCATCGTATAGTCGGTGGCAAGCACAACGGACTCAAAGTTCTGGGCAACGGAACTCTCACCAAAAAACTTACTGTCAAGGCAGACAAGTTTTCCGCTTCGGCTAAACAAGCTATCGAATCGGCAGGCGGTGTAGCAGAGGAAATCGAATAATGTTTGAAACCATCAGAAATGCCTTTAAGATAAAGGACGTACGTAAAAAAATCTTTATGACGATCCTGTTTGTCATTTTGTTCAGACTCGGTTGTTATATCACCGTTCCCGGACTGTCGCAAATAGAAATCGACGAAAACAGCGGCATGACCATTTTCGGTTTGCTCAACTCCATCACAGGTAGCGCGCTCAGTCAGGGTACTCTCTTTTCTCTCGGCATTTCACCGTACATCAATGCGTCCATTATAGTGCAATTGTTGACGGTCGCCATTCCCGCACTCGAAAGAATGTCTAAGGAAGGCGAAGAGGGTAGAAAAAAGATAGACAAAATCACCCGTTGGGTCACGCTTGTTTTGGCAATCGTAAGCGCGGTAGGTATTTTCCTGACGCTAAGAAACACCACGGGTTACGTAAATACTTCATGGTTGGGCGGTCAATATGCGGACTTCTTCGCAACTAAGGGCGGTCAATGGATCATGGGTATCTACATTGTAACTGTTCTTGTCGGCGGCAGCATGCTGTGCATGTGGATAGGCGAGCGTATCACCGAGTACGGCGTATCGAACGGTATTTCTCTGTTGATTTTCGTCGGTATCGTCGCTACGGCAGCTCAAAACCTGTTCTCGACATTGGGAAACGGCAATTGGCAGGAAGCGCTCATCTTCCTTGCGGGACTGATACTTGTGTTCACGTTCATTATTTGGGTGGACGGCGCAGAGCGCAAAATCAAGGTGCAGTACGCAAAGCAAGTCAAGGGAAACAAAATGTACGGCGGACAATCCACCTTCATTCCCATCAAAGTCAACGCAAGCGGCGTTATGCCGTTGATCTTCGCTTATGCTTTGATGAGCTTCCCCACAATGATCATTCAAACATTCTGGCCTACAAGCAACTTTAACACTTGGTGGATCAACAACATGACCGCAAACGGAACTTGGGTCGGAGTGGTCGTGTACAACGTGATTTTGGCAATATTGATTTTTGTGTTTGCGTACTTCTATTCGCAAATTCAATTCAATCCCGTCGAAATCTCCCGCAACATTCAAAACAACGGCGGCTTTGTCATGGGCATTCGTCCGGGCAGAGAAACGGCAGAGTATTTGGCAAAGGTTGTGTCGCGTATCACCCTTTGGGGCGCAGTGTTCCTTGCGATCATTGCTTTTGTTCCCTCGATACTGTTCTCCATACCCGGTTGGGTGGGCATGAGTACCGACACGCAGCTTGTTAGCAGCATGAGCGCAACAGGTATGCTGATCGTGGTCTCCGTCGCGCTGGAGTTCAACAAGGCATTGGAAAATCAAATTCTGATGCGTCACTACAAGGGTTTGCTTGGTTCAAACTCCAAAGGATTTTTGAGATAGCATGAAAATAATTCTGTTGGGTGCGCCGGGTAGCGGAAAAGGCACAATGGCGCAAAGGTTGACAAGCGAGCTTGACATTCCGCAAATTTCCACAGGGGACATCTTCCGCAAGAACCTTAAGGAAGAGACCCCCTTGGGATTGCAAATCAAGGACATTCTCGAGGGCGGCGGTCTTGTTCCGGACGAAATCACAATTGCAATCGTCAAGAACAGACTTGCCGAAGAGGATTGTTCCAACGGCTACATTCTGGACGGTTTTCCGCGTTCTATTGCGCAAGCCGAGGCTTTGGACGCTTTTCAAAAAATCGACTGTGCAATCAATCTCGACGTAGACAATCAAACGATAGTTTCACGCCTTTCGGGACGGCGATTCTGCCCCGATTGCAGCGGCACGTTCCACATTTCCTCTCTCCAAGACCCGACGGTGTGCCCCGTTTGCGGCGGCAAGCTTATTGTGCGCAAGGACGACAGAGAAGAAACGGTTTTGGAACGTCTGCGTGTGTACGAGACGACCACTTTGCCTTTGATTGAGTACTACAAGGCTCAGGGCAAATTGGTAACGGTAAACGGCACAGGCGGAATAGATGTTGTTTACCGTCGCATACTCGATGTTCTGCACAAATGATAACCATCAAGTCGTCGTCGCAAATTGCACTCATGCGCAAAGCAAACCAAATCGTCCGTGACACGCTCGATTTGTTGCGCGAACACACCAAGCCCGGAATTTCCACTTTGGAATTGAACAGGATCGCGCACGAGTACATCATTTCACAAAAAGCCAAGCCCAGCTTTTTGCACTACAACGGTTTTCCCGCAAGCATTTGCGTGTCGGTGGACTGCGAGGTGGTACACGGCATACCCTCAAAGCACAAAATTTTGAAGGAAGGGCAAATCGTCAGTTACGATTGCGGCGCAATTTACGAGGGTTGGCAGGGCGACGCCGCCCGCACGGTTGCGGTGGGGCTTGTCAGTTCCGAGTGCCAGCAGCTCATTGACGTTACGGAGCAATGCTTTTTCAAAGGGGTAGAAAGTATCATCCCCGGCGAAACACGATTGGGAGATCTCGGTCACGTAATTCAGACTCATGCCGAAAGTTTCGGTTACGGAGTTGTCAGAGAGCTTGTCGGTCACGGCATCGGCAGAGAAATGCACGAAGATCCCGAAGTGCCGAACTTCGGAATTCCGGGGCACGGATTGAGACTTTCCGAGGGCATGACCATAGCAATCGAACCGATGATAACGATGGGAAGTGAGCGTGTTGATTGGATGAACGACGGTTGGACCGTCAAAACGCGAGATCGCAAACCCGCCGCTCACTACGAAAATACTATTGCCATCACTTCACATGGCGTAGAAATACTCAGTTTGTAGGTGATTATGAATAGCATTCAGGTAGGTAGCGTGGTACTCTCAACGCAGGGAAGGGACAAGGGCATGTACTTTGTCGTCACCGACGTGGAGAACAATGCGGTTTATCTTGCGGATGGCGGAATGAGACGTCTCGCCTCCCCCAAGAAAAAAAATCTCAAGCACGTTTCCGACAGCGGAGTCAGGCTGGAAGCAATAGCGGCAAAGCTAAGCGAAGGTAAAAAAGTGTTCGACAGCGAAGTAAAGAGCGCTTTGAGAATTTTCGGTCAACAAAACCAACAGGAGAAGCAAGATGTCTAAAGACGATGTTATCGAAGTAGAAGGCGTGGTAGTCGAGGCGTTGCGCAACGCGGAGTTTCGCGTGCGTCTTACAAACAATCACGAGGTGATTGCCTATGTTTCCGGCAAACTGCGCATACACTCCATAAGAATTTTGCCCGGTGACGCGGTCAAGTTGGAAATGAGCCCTTACGACCTTACCAAGGGCAGGATCGTTTGGCGCACGAAGGGCGTCTCTCAACAATAAAACAAAACCAAATCAAACACTACACAGCGGAGTCCGAACCCTGTGTCAAGGAGGAAAAAAATGAAAGTAAAACCGTCTGTAAAGCCTATGTGCGACAAGTGCAAAGTTATCAAACGCAATGGCAAGGTTATGGTTATTTGTTCCAAATATCCCAAGCACAAGCAACGTCAGGGTTAGGCTTTGCTTAAGTAAGTTCGGCAGCTAAGGCTGCTACAACTTAGGATTCAATCACGTTTTCGGGTGTGGGCAACATCATTCCACATTGGCTTGTCGCGCCCGAGCGTGTGTATATACAAAAAAATACAACAATCAACTAATCAATTTAACAAGGAGAAAATCAAATGGCTCGTATTTCCGGTGTAGATTTACCCAGAGAAAAACGTATTGAAATCGGTTTGACCTACATTTACGGAATCGGACGTACCTCTGCTAAGGATATTTTGGCAGAAACGGGCGTCAATCCCGATACGCGCGTCAAGGACCTTACCGAAGACGACATATCCAAGATCCGTGACTGTATTGAAAAGAACTATCACGTAGAAGGCGACCTCAGACGTGAAGTTTCCATGAACATCAAAAGACAAATAGAAATCGGCTCTTACCGCGGTATACGTCACCGCAAGGGCTTGCCCGTTCGCGGACAATCCACAAAGCAGAACGCTCGCACCCGCAAGGGACCCAAGCGCACCGTTTCTCGCGGCAAGAAGGCGAAATAGGGAGGTAAGTAGAAATGGCAGGAAAGAAAGTTGTCAAAAAAAGAAGAGATGTACGCAAGGTTGACAAGGGACAAGTACACATTCACGCTTCCTTCAACAACACAATCGTAACTTTTACCGACCTCAACGGTAATGCTCTCACGCAGTGCAGCAGCGGCGCACTCGGTTTCCGCGGTTCGAGAAAGAGTACGGCATTTGCCGCTCAACAAGCCTGCGAAACCGCAGCCAAAACCGCAAAGGACGTTTACGGTATTCGCTCCGTGGAAGTCTACGTTAAGGGTCCCGGTCAGGGACGTGAATCGGCAATTCGTGCTTTGCAAACCGCCGATATCGACGTGACTCTCATCAGAGACGTTTCCCCCATCGCCCACAACGGATGCCGTCCGCCCAAGCGCAGAAGAGTTTAGTAAAGGAGAATTACCATGGCAAGAAATACAAGTGCAGATTGCCGTCAATGCAGACGTGAAAAATGCAAGCTGTTTTTGAAGGGCGAAAGGTGCTACACCGACAAGTGCCCCGTTACCAAACGCGGCAAAATTCCCGGAGTACACGCCGACAGCAGAAAGAAAGTAACCGAGTACGGACAACAGCTCCGTGAAAAGCAAAAAACCAAGCGCATCTACGGACTTCAGGAAAAGCAATTCCACAGCTACTACGAGGAAGCAGAGCGCATGAAGGGCGTCACCGGTTCCAACATGTTGATTTTGTTGGAGCAACGCCTTGACAACGTGGTGTACCGCCTTGGTATCGGCGTTTCACGTTCTCAGGCAAGACAGTTTGTCAATCACGGTCTTATCACCGTCAATGGCAAGCGCGTCACCATTCCCAGCTACCAAGTAAAGGTGGGCGACGTCATTTCCATCAAGGAGAACAAGCGCGAACAACCGCTGTTTGTTGAGCTTAAGGGCGCAAAGAAACCCGCAAACATACCTCAATGGTTGGATTTTGATAACGCCGAGCTTACAGGCAAGGTGCTTGCAAAACCCGCAAGAGAAGATATCGACATGTCTATCCAAGAGCACATGATCGTCGAGTTGTACTCCAAGTAATCTTTCTTGCAACGTAAGGCAAACGTCTCATTGCCAAACGCCTTGCGGCGTGAAAAAAAATCAAAAATAAAGGAGATTGTTGTCCAATGATGGAAATAGA
This sequence comes from uncultured Clostridia bacterium, assembly GCA_947630425.1. GTDB lineage: Bacteria > Bacillota > Clostridia > Christensenellales > CAG-314 > Fimimonas. Next base: position 24,704 of record CANRHN010000008.1, read on the forward strand.
AAAACCGTTAATGACAGTAGAAGAAAGCGGACAAAATGCCAGCATCATCAAAATTGTTGCCGAACCGCTGGAAAGAGGCTACGGTATCACCCTCGGAAATGCTCTCCGCAGAGTGTTGCTCTCCGCCCTTCCCGGCGTAGCGGTGGTAGGATTGAGAATAGAAGGCATTCAACACGAGTTTTCAACTGTCAGCGGAGTCAAAGAAGACGTAACAGACATTATTCTAAACGTCAAGCGTTTGGCTTTGAAGTCTGATAACGACGACAATGATTTCAGAAAAACAATAACTATCAACAAGGTCGGTCCCTGCGAAGTTCACGCGGGCGACATCATCACAGACAGCGAAGTGGAAGTGTTGAACCCCGATTTGTATATTTGTACAATCGAGGAGGGTGGTAGCCTCAACTGCGAATTGTTTGTTGCAAAGGGACTTGGTTATGCGTCCATCGAAAAGAACAAGGAACGCAACCGCGAGCTTAAACTCAACTACCCCATCGGCTACATACCCATCGACTCCATTTTCGGACCTGTAAAAAAAGCCAGCTACACCGTAGAAAGCGCGCGCGTGGGACAAGATATTACGCGTGACAAGCTCACCCTCGAGGTGGAAACAAACGGCGCATTCAGCGGCAGAGAAATTGTTTCGCTTGCCGCACGCATCATCGAAGATCACATCAAGATGTTTGTGGACCTGTCCGAAAACTTCAACAAGGACATTTTGATCCCGAGAGAGAGCGACAACCACAAAAAGGTGTTGGAAATGAACATCGACGACATGGATCTGAGCGTTCGTTCCTACAACTGCCTGAAACGTGCCGGCATCCAAACGGTAGAGGACCTTACACGTCGCACCGAGGACGACATGCTCAAGGTGCGCAACCTCGGCAGAAAGTCGTTGGACGAAGTTATTGCAAAGTTGGAAAGCTACGGTCTGTCTTTGAAGAATAAGGATGAATAGGAGAAAAATATGGCTACACAAAGAAAATTAGGTAAAGCAACCGACGCAAGATTGGCTCTGCTCAAAAATCAAGTTTCTCAACTGCTTTGGAACGGCAAGCTCGAGACTACCGAGGCTCGTGCAAAGGAAGTTCAAAAATTGGCGGAAAAGTACATAACCCTTGCGGTGAACACCTACAAAGACACTGTGGAAGTGCAAAAGACCAAAATCGTCAAGGGCAAGGAAACAACCGTTACCGTTTTGAATGACGGTCCGAACAAACTTGCCGCACGCAGACGTCTCATTGCAAATCTTGCCGATTTGCAAGAGCCTCGCCTTCCCAAAGAAAGCGCCACCGAGTACAGAGTTCGTACCAAGACCGTTCGTCACCCGCTGATTGAAAAACTCTTCAATGAGTATGCTCCCAAGTTTGACAAACAAGCCGAAGAAAGCGGACAGCGCGGCGGTTACACGGCGATCTACAAGGAAAATGCGCGTCGCGGCGACGGCGCAGAAATGGCGCTCATAGTTGTGCTTTGAGCAAGTGGGGAGAAAGTTCGTAGCGTGGAATTTGCAATTTGAACGCAATTTTGCAAACGGCTTGAAGCGTAAATGTGTTTTTGTGTGCAAAAATTCTGTTTAACAAAAAAGTCGGCTTCCGAATTCCGTTTACTCTCCCACCCCAAAATTTAGCATATAACCAAAAATCTCACCCACTTTGCGGTGAGATTTTTTGTTTGCACTCATTGACACGATTTGCGTCAGATGTTATAATAAAAACGATATCCGTCAGGATTTTGCCCTGCCAAACAAAAGACTTTGAGGACTACCAGATGAAGACAAAAAGATTTGTCGCTGCTCCGGGCATGTTTGCGCTGTTTTTTCTGATAACAGCCGCTACTGTTGCGGGCGTGGCAGTGTATCTTGTATATGCGTTGAAAAATCCGATCGAGGACTTGGTGATCACAGTCTTTTTGTCGGTTCTTTTGTTCTGTATGGCGGTGGCATTGTTTGTTATCGGCTTCACCATGGGCGCATTCGATGTGGTGAGGGTTCAGACGGAGGAAATCACCGTCATGCGCATTTCCAAAAAGGTGCGCAGCTATCGCTTCAGCCAAAACACGCAAATTTACGTGCAAAAGAGCAACAAGGGCGTATCGCAGTACATAGAAGTGCAGTTCCCCGAGTACTTTGAGTCGGAAAAGCTCGGAATTCGCGGCGTGCGTATGAGAGAAGGCTATATTTGCATTTCTTACAGTGACGCGAGATTCCAATTTGTATGCGATGTGGTGCAGAACTACAAAAACAATGTTGAACCGATAGAAAACCCGAGCGTGTGGGAATATTGACGCGATTGTCGGACAAACTGACGGTATCGGCAAGTATATTTGTGCATTTTGAAATTGAGTAAGAATGGGACGGCGGCAATGTTGCCACCGTCCCGTATCTATAAAAAAATCTTTTTTCCGCTCCTCGCCAAACGTATGCTTTTACAATCACTTTTTCGGTTGTTTGTTTTCCCAAGTGATTTGTTGCTCTGTCCTCATCGGGTAAACGGTCAGGCTTGTCCCGTCGAGATTTTCGCCGTGCATATCCACCGCCGTAAGACATCCGTTGTTGTAGGTTGTGTAGTAGTAAATTCCGCGCGTGGTGTTGCAACAACTTGAGTATATCGTGTATTCGTAGCCATGTTCTACGGCGCAACTGCCCTTTTGCTGCGCTACAACGCCCAACAGCTGAAAGAAATGTCCCACGCTGCTCGCCTCGTCGCTATCGCACACGGAGTTGTTCAGGGCAAACGCGGCGCGTACAAAACGACCGGCTGAGCTTAAGTCCCCCGGCAAGCCGAACCCGCCCATACCGCGGCTGTAGGTTTGCAGCGACAGTTGGGGCGCAAAGCGGTTGGTTGCAATTTCGCGCGTTGAACCCATGTGGTGCGACAAATTCAGCAGGTGAAAGTCGAAGGTGGGGCTGTTGGTCATCACGCCTACGGGATTGTCGTAAATTTTGAGTCCGTCAACGGTGCTTTCCACGACAATGGAGCTTTCGCTGTCGGCAATGTGCCAATGCAGCGGCGACGCAGGCAGCTGTTCACTGAAATTTTCCGCACACATATTGACATTTTTCAGCAATTCGCGCGCTTCCGAAACGGTCTTGCATTGAGAAAGCACAAACGGTATAAATTCAAACGGGGCTATGTTTTTCTTGTTTTCTTCAAGTGGAAAGTAGTGCGCGTATTGCGGAAAATTCAACCCCGCCATCGACAACCCCGCCTCGTTGGTTGCGTCGTAGTAAAGAGGGTAGTTTTCCACCACAAACGCCATGCCGATCAGGGCGTAGTGAGTTTTGCATGCGGGCGCGTGACGAAAAACAAATTCGTAGTTGCGCGGAGTTACAGTCACCGCTTCGTTGTAGCTGAATTCATAGTCCAAATTTCTACCAAAGTAGTGGTCGTTTGTTTTGAACGAAATGGAAGTACACATTTTTCCTCTCCCTGTTTTGTCGTAATGAGTATTATACTGCAAGCAACGGAAAAAATCAACACGTAATTTTCGCCGTCGAGGCAGTTTCAAAAAGTTTGGCGTGTGGATTTTTCGTAATTTTTTGTTGCGTAACTGTACACAATAGCAACAGTGTGGTACAATATGAAAGCAAAAAAATTCTTTTTTACGGCGGTGGTTTCAATCATGTGTTTGTGTTGTGTGGTTTTCGGTGCAGCGGGTGCAAAGCCTGCTCGCAAGTTGGACGCAGAAGAACGTCCGTTTGAAATTTTTACTACGCTCGCTCAACTGAACGAGTATCGCCAAAGTCACGAGGGGGATTTTTTCAACCTTACCGATGAGCAGTATGCTTGTTACGACGAGGAATTTTTCGAAAAAAACGCTTTGGTAATGTTTTTGACTCAGGGAATGAGCGGATCTATCCGTTGCGTCGCGGAGGAATGTCGTTTGGAAAACACAACGCTGTACGTGCGCGTCAAGGAACTCAGTCCGCCAATGCACACAATGGATTTGCACTACAACACTTTGGCGGTTGCCGTGCCTCGCAACGCGGCGAAAGACATCACGGCAGTTTACGTCGAGGCGCATAGAGTAGAGCTTTGACGTGTTCAAAGGGCTTGGAAAAACGCGCGGACTCATTGAGTTTTGCCTTGTTCTTTTAATAGACAAAAACAAATTTCTGTGAGATAATTTTTATATAAACGGCAGAGGTAAAAAATGAAATTGAACAAAGATATACGCTACATCGGCGTAAACGATCACAAGATTGATTTGTTTGAAGGGCAATATGTCGTTTCCAACGGCATGGCGTACAACAGCTATGTGGTAATGGACGACAAAATTGCCGTTATGGACACGGTAGACAGGCATTTTGCAAACGAGTGGCTTGCAAATCTTGCCGTCGAGCTGAACGGACGTAAACCCGACTATCTTGTCGTTCAGCACATGGAACCGGATCACAGCGGTAGTATAGAGGCGTTCCTCAAGGTCTACCCCGACGTTACCGTTGTCGGCAACGCCAAAACATTTTTGTTGCTCGGCAATTTTCTCGGCAAAAACAGCGCGCCTTACCGTCTCGAAGTAAAGGACGGCGAAACGCTCTCGTTGGGGCGTCACAGCTTGACGTTTGTGTTTGCGCCCATGGTGCATTGGCCCGAGGTCATGGTCAGCTACGACGCGTATGCAAAAACGCTGTTTTCCGCCGACGGTTTCGGCAAGTTCGGCGCATTGGACGCAGACGAGGAGTGGGATTGTGAAGCTCGCCGCTATTACTTCGGCATTGTGGGCAAGTATGGTCCGTCGGTACAAATGCTGCTCAAAAAAGCCGCCGCATTGGACATTCAGACCATTTGTCCTTTGCACGGTCCCGTTCTGTCGGAAAATCTCGGGCACTACCTGGAACTGTACAACACTTGGTCGAGCTACGGCACGGAAAGCGACGGCGTGTGCATTTGCTACACTTCGGTGTACGGGCACACAAAACAAGCGGTGGAATTGCTGCGCGACGAGTTGACGAAAAACGGTTGCCCCAAGGTTTCCGTTGCGGATCTTGCCCGTGACGACATGGCAGAGGCGGTAGAGGACGCATTTCGTTACGGCAAATTGGTTTTGGCAACTACGACCTACAATGCGAGCGTATTTCCCTTTATGCACGACTTTGTAACGCGGTTAGTCGAACACAACTATCAAAACAAAAGAGTGGCAATCATCGAAAACGGCAGTTGGGCGCCCGCGGCGGCGAAGGTCTTAAACCAACTGCTCGCTCCTTGCAAAAACTTGACCTTTGAGGGTACGGTGACGATTTTTTCCGCGCTTACGGACGAAAACCGCGCGCAAATTGCAGATTTGGCAAAAAAATTGTGCGAGTAGGCTCTATGTCAAATGTTGGGGTGAAAAAAAATTTATAAAGAAAAATGTCTACTCCACCCCAACATTGTGCCATTAGAGCCACCGACCAAACGCGAGGCGGTCGGATGGACTTGACACTCCTCTAAAAAAGAAATAAAAGCTCTTTAGAAAATTTTTAATAAAAAAAGCGTACACTTCTGTGCTTGGTGTCTACGCCATCGTGACCCTACGGGCGCGTTGCGCCGCCTCGGTCGGACTACTAAGGAAGCCGCTGCACGCGGCTTCTTTTAATTTGACTTTCGCTGGGGTCTCCCGTACCCCCAGCACCCCCGGGGTGGTCTGCAATCTCGGTACACGCCCGCGATTGCAGGCGGAATTTTCGCTTTCTCCGCTACTACGGACGAAACGTCCGTCTCCGCGCGCGAAAATACCTATTTAATATGGAAGTCGGCAACTGTATTCTGTTTACTTCCCCAATTATATATTTAGCATAGAACTCTAAAAAAAAGGCAGTTTCCGTTTGGGAGCTGCTTTAATTTTTGCCGTTGTATTTTTGCATAATGTTGTCAATGGGGACGCCGTGAACAAATTCGCAAAGCGCGTTTGCGGCGGAGTCGAGCGCGGGGTTCAGCAAGTACATGTCCTCATCTGTCAGCTGCGACAACACGTAGTCTATTCGCGCCATCACCGTTTCCTTGCCGATACCAACGCGCACGCGAGGGAAATCCTCCGTGCCGAGAAGCTGTACAATGCTTTTCATGCCGTTGTGACTTCCCGCCGAGCCCTGTGCGCGAATTCGCAAATTGCCGAGCGGTATGTCGGTGTCGTCGTACACAACAATCAGGTTGCCCTTTTCCACCTTGTACTTGCGGCACAGTTCCGCAACAGCCTCCCCCGAGAGGTTCATATAGGTAACGGGTTTGGCGACAATCACCTTTGTACCGTTTACCTTGATGTGGGCGGTAACGGCTTTGCACTCCCCTTTGGCAAATTCGCCGCCAAGCTTTTCCACAAGCCTGTCAACGGCGGCAAAGCCCATGTTGTGCGGCGTGTTGAAGTATTTTTTTTCGGGATTGCCAAGTCCTACAACAAGATACATAGTTTTTTCCTCGCGTTTATCTTACCACAAAACCCGTCGATTGTAAACAAGTTTACAACAATGGCAAGATGTGATACAATGTGAGTGTAAAAGCTCGCGCGCCCCTTGTTGCCGCAATCCGATAAAAGGGTTCGGCAAAACGCGCGAGAAATCAAGACAATATGTACTATTTTTTTGATAGGGTAAATAATGTCGCAGCCTACAAAAAGCTGCTCAACGACACCCGTGACAAAAATTTTGTCGCGGCTTTTGGCGTGCAACCAAACGAAAAACCTTTTGTCGCCGCAAACGTGCCGAGCTTTGCGCTGTACGTCACAAGCGATTACGTAGAGGCGCAGCGTGTGTTGCGCACGGTGGAGGCTCTTGCGCCGGACAGGGCGGTGTTTCTGCCCGCAAAAGAGGATGTGCTGCTTTACAAAAACAACTATTCGCGCAACGCGGTGTTCAGTCGCAACTACGCCCTGCACCGAATACTTACGGGCGCAGAAGTGGCTGTAACAACCGTAGACGCCTTGACGCAACGCTTGCCCGACCGCAAAACTTTTTTTGACGGCTGTTTCACCCTGAAAAAGGGCGTTTGCTACGATACGACGATGCTTGTAAAAAAGCTTGTGGCGGTGGGTTACAAGCGCGTCGAAAGCATTTCCGCCGAGGGAGAATTTGTGTTGCGCGGCGACATACTTGACGTTGCCATGCCCTTCGAGCAGCGTTTTCGCGTGGATTTTTGGGACGACGAAATAGAGGCAATTCGCGCTGTCAACGACGAGGGCATTTCCGACAGAGAGTTGGAAAAGGCGGAGATTTACCCCCTTTACGACACCACCGGCGTTTCGCTTGACAAGCTGAAGGAGATAGAACGCTATGCAACGCGCGTGCGTTACAAATTGCCTCCCAATGCCGCGGCGCGTATAGAAGAAATTTTTTCTTCCTTAAGCGTTCGGGCTGCAGGCGGCGTTGTAGACAGCGGTTGGTTAGCTCCCTTTGTCGAGGGATCGTCGTTGGCAGACTACCTGCCCGTGGACGCGGTGGTGCTGTGGGACGAGCCGAGACAACTAAGTCAGCGAACGGCGTTTTTGTACCGCGAACACCTTCAACGCTTGGAAAATCTGTTGAAAGCGGGCGAAGTGTTACCAATGCACGAGCAAGCCCTTGTGGAACAGCAATCGGTGTTTCGCGTGGAGCTTCCCCAAATAGCGTTGCAAACGTTGCCATACCAAACGGATTGGTTTGCGCCTCAGGCGGTTTACAACTTCAAAACGGGCGCAATCGGCAATTACGCGACTTCCGTGGAAACGCTTGCCAAGGACATTCGCAATTGGTTGCGTTTGGGGTACGAAACGGTAATTTTTGCGGGAAGCGACGGCGTAAATCCCACAAAAGAAAAACTTGCCGAGTCGGGCACGTATGTCGTTGAGGCGGAAAGATTGGAACAAAACGCGGCAGACGCGTTGATTTTGCCCGTCGGCATAGAAAAAGGCTTTGTGTCGCACACCAACAAGTTGGTTGTGGTGGGCACGCGCGACCTCGGACGAGGACTTAACCGTCGGCAATTACACAAAAGTCGTAAACAGGCATTTTTGACGGTGGAAAAGGGCGACTACGTGGTACACGATGTACACGGCATAGGTCTTTGCGAGGGCATAGAAAAACTTGCCACCCCCTCCGGCGAAACAAAAGATTATATCGTTGTGCTGTACAAAAACGGCGATCGTCTGTACGTTCCCGTGGACGCGTCCAACCTTCTTTCTCGTTACTCTGGCGGAGAAAACCCCGCGCTTTCCAAGTTGGGCGGAGAGGACTTTGCCAAGGTCAAAAACAAGGTAAAGGCAAGCGTTCGCGAGATGTCGATAAACCTGCTCAAGCTGTACGCCGAGAGGGAAAAATCCCGCGGGTTCAGATACCATGTGGACGAATATCTTGACGAGGAATTCGAGCAGTACTTCCCCTACAAAGCCACAGAGGACCAACTGCGTTGTCAAAAGGAAATTGAAAGCGATCTTACAAGCGAACGCATAATGGATCGCGTTTTGGTAGGCGACGTGGGCTACGGCAAAACGGAAGTGGCAATGCGCGCCGCCTTTGACGTGGTTTCCAACGGCTATCAGGTGGCGGTGCTTGCACCCACAACGATACTTGCCGAACAGCACTACAAGACATTCGGCGAGCGTATGTCGCATTTTGACATACGCGTTGCGTGTATCAACCGTTTCCGCACGGCAGACGAGCAAAAGGAAATTGTCAAAGCCGTTGCCAACGGAAACGTTGACATCATCATCGGTACGCACAGGCTGCTTTCAAAGGACATCGCCTTTAACAAATTGGGGTTGCTTATACTTGACGAGGAACAGCGTTTCGGCGTGGAGCATAAGGAAAAAATCAAATCGCTCAAAACCAACGTGGACGTGCTTACGATGTCGGCTACGCCCATTCCTCGCACGCTGCACATGGCTCTTTCCGGCATAAGGGACATTTCAACCATAACAACGCCTCCCGTAGAGCGTATTGCCGTGGAAACCTTTGTTGTGGAGGAGAGCGAAGCGCTGTTGGTGGACGTCATAACGCGCGAATTGGCGCGGGGCGGACAGGTGTTTTGCGTGTACAATCGTGTGCAGGGAATAGATTCCTTTGCCGCAAAGCTCAGCGAATTGATGCCGAACGTGCGCTTTACGGTCGCCCACGGACAGATGGACGAGGTCGCGCTCGAGGACGCCGTGATGTCTTTTGCAGAGGGCAAGAGCGATGTGTTGGTGTGTACCACGATAATAGAAAACGGCATAGACATTCCCAACGTCAACACGTTGGTGGTGATGGACGCCGACAAGCTTGGCTTGAGTCAGCTTTACCAACTCAGAGGCAGAGTGGGGCGCAGCAACAGGCTTGCCTACGCCTACTTTACCTACAGCCCCGACAAGGTGTTGAGCGAGGTGGCGTACAAACGGCTAAGCTCCATCACCGAGTACAGCGAATTGGGAAGCGGATTCAAAATTGCCATGAAAGACTTGGAAATTCGCGGCGCGGGCAACATTTTGGGACGGGAACAGCACGGACACATCATGAAAGTGGGCTACGACATGTATGCGCGCCTTTTGAAGGAAACCGTTGCGGAACTCAAAGGACAAAAGACGGAAGAAAAATTCAACACAGATCTGGAAATAGACATTGACGCATACGCTCCCGAAAGCTACATTCCGTCGCAGACCGAACGTATCAACTTTTACCGTCAGCTTTCCGCATGCGCAACCATTGCGGAAACGACCGCGTTGCTTGAACAGCTTGCCGACGTCTACGGTACTTGTCCCAAGCCCGTACTCAATTTGTTTGCAGTGGCGCAGCTCAAAATTTTGGCTGAGGGCGCAGGCGTAAAAAAGGTGGCGGTGCGACCGGCTCGCGGCGAACTGACCTTTTCCTCCAAAGACAAGCTTATGCGCAAAGAGGTGTTTGACGCTCTTTTGGCTCAGGGCAAGCGCGCAACCGTCGCGTCCGACAGTTACACGATAGTGTTTGCTTCATCGGATTTTTTGCAAAAGGACCGTTTGATAGACGCATTGACGGAGTTTTTGAAAAGTATTCAAACTAAATAGCGTAAAATTACGCCAAAGCGCTTGCCAATTACAACATAAAAATGTATAATATATGAGTATACGTGGCGGTATGCCCAAATTAACGCCACGACACGTTAGGAGCAAAAAATGAAAAAAGCAAGTAAAGTACTTACGTTGATACTGATAGTTGTGTTTGCAGTGAGCGTATTTGCAGGTTGCGATCTTGTGGGCAGAAATGTTTCCGAGTACAGAAATCACGAGGCTCTACAGGTTGGAACTCAGGTCATCACCGTCGGCAAGCTGCTCGACACTTTCAACAGCTACTACAACAATTACTATTACTATATCAGCCAGGGCTATCTCGACGCAAGCCAGCTTTTGAACATGGTGGTGTCGTCATTGGTGCAACAGTACATGCAAATCGACGCATACGTTTCCGTCGAAAGTAACAAGCAAGCGGATGTTACCGAGCTTCAAAAGAAAATTCCCAATGCCGAGTATCTCAACAAAGAGGAATTTGCTTACGCGGTCAAGTATGTAAACTATCTGGCGTTCTCCGCCTTCGATCAGTACACGGAAGAAAGCATTTCCGCAAAGCTGGATTTGGAAGAGGAAGAAACGGAGGACACCTCGCGTGACTTTACGCAGTACGATGATTGGAAGGACGCACAAAGCTATACGGAGTATCTGTACAAGCAAAACTTTGTCAACGAGGACGCAGACGAGTACTTTGAAAAGAACTACCCGTCTCTTACGGGGTTGACGGAAGGCGTTGTTTACGACAAGTATGTCTATGACAAAAATTCCGAAGACGTTGTCGACCGCGTAAAAAGCTACAACGACCGCCGCAGCGAGGACGAAGAGGACGAGCTTTCGGTACAGGAGTTTGTCGAAATTCAACAAAACACAGTCAAGCAGTACAAGGAAACCATCAACAACAACTACGGCACCGACCTGGACGAATTTTTGAACAGTCAGCTTGCCGATATGGTAAACAGCTGCATAATTGCAAAGTGGAATTACCAATTCTACAAGGATTTGGAAAAAGACCCCGCTTTGCAAACAAAATTGCAAGAATACTATGGCGTGTTGAAGGACAAGCAAATTGCGGACTTCAACATCAACGACAACTTTGACAGCTTTGTTACAAGCCTGTCGTCAAGCAGCAACCTCTACGAAATTCCCGAGGGCGAAGAGGACAACTATGTGTTTGTCAAAAACATTCTTATTCCCTTCACCGCAGATCAAACGGCAAAATTGACGGATATCGGTAACGGCTTGGGTAGCACCGATAGCGACAAGTACAAGCAGGAACGCAACAAAATTGCCGCTACAATTGTGGCGCAGTACTTCGACTCCGACAAGTACACCGAAACGGACGAAGGCAAGGCATTTGAAGAACAGTATTTCAACAAAGACACTTGGTTTGTAGACAGAAAGAAGAAGGACGACAAGGACAGTCTGTGGAAAACCAATCCGGACAAATCCGTTTTCATACTTGATGGCGACAAAGTAGCAATCAACCCCAACGGCGTTTTGGGTCCGTTCTTCAATGCGGACGGCACAGTCAACAAGATTGGCGGCATGGAAGCAAGCGACGTTGTTGTCGAGCTGATGAAACGTTTCAACACCGACACTGCTCAGCACACGGCGGCTTATGACTACGTTGTGTACGTGGGAGAGGATTGGAAAGACTATTCTCACAGCTGGGTGGAAGAATTTTACACCGCGGTAAACGAGGATCTTGTCACTCGCTCGGAAGGAGTTGTCACTCTGAAGGAAAACGGCTACACATTGTGCGTTTCCAGCTACGGCGTACACATCATTTACCTTTCGGGCAACATCGCAAGCAAGCAGTTTGTGTTTGACTTTGACAAACGCAACGACACATCCGACCCCAACTACACGTTGTTCAAGAGCTACTTTGACACAATGGTCAGCAACGCCAACCAAACGGCTATAGAGGACTTACAAAGAGACAAGCTCAAGGGCGACTACACCAAAAACATAAAAGTTTTTGACGGCTTCGAAAAATTCCTCAAAGACAACGAACTTGAGTTTGACTTTGACGAATTCATCAAGGATTTGACATCCGAGCTGTAACTCGCAAAAATCAAGCGCACTCAAAGCAAAGAGTGCGCTTTTTTTATTAAACTCTTGTTAAATATTCCGTTTTGCTTGATACTTTGGCGTTTCTGTAGTAATATATTAACATAGGATTTTAACATTTTATATGTCAAAAAGAAAGATAAAAAGGAAAATTTTTACTGCGTTAGGGTGCGTGCTGCTGTTGTCCGGATTGTTGGCTTTGCTTTTTTCGGGAGACAACAAGCAGGTTATTATCGACATCTTTTCGGGTCAGCCTATCGAAACGATATTGGAAGAGGTGCAGTCTCTCGGTTGGCAGGGCGGAGTGGTGTTCGGCGCATTGTCTATGTTGCAGGTAATACTTACGTTTTTGCCTGCCGAGCCGGTACAGGTGCTTGCGGGAATTTCCTACGGCTTGTGGGTCGGCGTCGGTATTTGCATGGTTGGCGTGGTTATAGGCAACAGCATAATCTACATTTTGTACAAAGTGTACGGCGCAAGGCTGAACGACTACTTCCACAAAAAAATCGAGGTGGATTTCGACGTGTTGCGCAGTTCCAAACGCGTAACGCTGCTTATATTCATTTTGTATTTTTTGCCTGCCATTCCGTATGGGCTTATTTGCTTTTTTACGGCGTCGCTGAACACGCGTTACCCGCGATATATTATTGTTACAACGTTGGGCTCTTTGCCGTCGGTAGTTATAGGCGTTGCTCTCGGGCACATCACCACCAACAATTGGATCGTCTCGCTTGTTATACTCGCCGTGTTGATTGTGGTGATAGTGCTGCTTTATGTTTTCCGTTCCAAGGTGTTCGGTTGGCTCAATCGTTTTGCCAAAAAGCAGTTCAATTACACGTCGGCAACCAAGGTCAAAAAGCCGAATGCCGCTTTTAACGCTATCATTTTTGCGGGACTAAAGACTTGGCTGCGACGTCGCGTCAAATGTAAGATAAAACGCAACGGTATCAAAAAGCTGGATCATCCGGCAATCGTGTTGTGCAATCATGGTTCGTTTATCGACTTTATGTACTTTTCCATGCTGCTAAGCAAAGAAAAGCCGCAGGTGGTGTCTAACAGGCAGTATTTTTACGAAAAACGTTTGGGCAATTTGCTAAAAAGACTCGGATGTATTCCCAAAAGCATGTTTTCCACAGATGTGGAAAATGTACGTAACTGTCTTTCGGTCATAAAAAACAATGGTGTGTTGGTAATTTGTCCCGAGGCGCGGCTGTCTACGGCGGGAGATTTTGAGGACATTCAACCCGGCACGATGAGTTTTTTGCGCAAGATGGGCGCGCAGGCTGCTATCTATACGATAAAATTCGGCGGAGACTACCTTGCCATGCCCAAATGGGCGCGCAAGGACGGCAAACGTTACATACGCAAGGGGTCAACGGTGGAAGCGGAGTTGAATCTGCTCTACGCCAAAGGAGAAAGCGGCAACGTCACTTTGGAAGAATTTGAACGGCAGGTTTTGGATGCATTGGACTACAACGATTTCGATTGGTTGGCGGCGCACCCCGAAATACATTACCCGCAGGGCAACCTTGCGGAAGGCTTGGAAAACATCTTGTACCGCTGTCCCAAATGCGGCAGTGAGTTTCAGTTGTCTACCAAAGGAAACGCCATAAGCTGCGACCACTGCGGCTACACGGACGTCATGGACGACCGCTACGCTTTCACGTCGGCGGATCGTTCTTTCGACAATCTTCAGCAATGGTATCATTGGCAGCTTGACGAAATGGAAAAACAAAAAGACGCCGATCCCGAGTTTGAATTGCGCGACAACGTAACGCTGTTTCACGAGTCGGACGGCGGCGCGCGGCAATTGACGGAAGCTGGCAAGGGCGAATGTGTGTTCAACCGACAGGGACTTACTTACACGGGAACGGACGGCGGAGTACAAATCACCAAGTTTTTCCCTCTCAATTGCATTTACCGTTTGCTTTTCGGCGCGGACGAGGACTTTGAAATTTACGAGGGCGATCATTTTTGGTATTTTGTTCCTTCGGACAGGCGCACGTGCGTCAAATGGTATATGGCAAGCATTCTGCTTTGTCAACAAAGCTAACAGAGGTTTTTACAAATGACATTATCGTTGATTAGTACCGCATTTACCGACAATGTTCTGAGTTGGGTTTTCGGTTTGGTTCTTGTTGCCGAATTGGTAGTTATAGGTATTCTTGCGGCGCGAAGCATACGTTCCCGCAACAAAGCGCCCGTTGACGCGCAGGAAAAATCTTTTTCTTCCATCAACACCAAATCTTTTGTAATGGTGGTTGTGCTGCTTGCGGCAATCATACTTTTCAGCGGGCTGATTTCCTATTTTATTCCGCAGGGAAGCTTTGAACGGGACGAAAACGGTGCTATAATAACGGGCACTTACGTTCGCGGAGAAACAAACGGAATTTCTTTTTGGCGAGTTGTGACCGCTCCGTTCAGAGTGTTCGGTTCGTCCGACGCGCTTACCATAATCATGATCAGCGTGTTTTTGCTTGTGATGAGCGGCGTGTTCAACGTAATGGAAAAAACAGGCGGTGTGGCGGTGTTTGTTCGCAAGGTGGTGTCGATGTGCGGCAAGCGCAAAATGCCCGTCATTTGCGTGGCGACGCTGGTGTTTATGGCGTTCGGTAGCTTTTTCGGAATGTTCGAGGAGCTGGTAACGCTTTTGCCCATAATGGTGGTGTTTATGCTGTCGTTGGGCTTTGATACAATGGTGGGCTTGGGCGTATGTATGATGGCGGCGTGCTTCGGTTTTTCCGCTGCCATTACCAATCCCTTTTCGGTGGGACTTGCTTCCGGCTTTGCGGGAATACGCGTTTTCGACGGGGTGTGGCTGCGTGTTGTTTTCTTTGTGTGCGTATACCTCATTGTTATCGGATTTTTGTTTTTGCACATTCGCCGCATCACAAAAGACCCCACAAAATCTTTGAGCTACGACGTGGACCGCGAAAAATTGGCTCAGCTTGATTTGTCCGTGCAGCAGGACACGTCAAAGGACAAAAAACTCTTCAAGGTGTACGCAATTTTCTTCGGAGTGCAGTTGGTTCTGCTCGTCGTCATTGCCGCGGTGCGCGCAATCAGCGATTACGCGATACCCATTCTTGCGGTAAGTTTTCTTGTGGGAGGTTTGGTTTCCGGCGTTTGCGTAGACAAGCCCAAGCGCGTGTTTGCGTCCTTCGGAAAGGGTGTGCTTGCCATGCTGCCTGCGGTACTGCTCATTGCAATGGCAAGCTCTGTCAAGCTGATACTTTCCGAAAGCAACGTGCTGGATACGGTAATGAATTTTGCCATCGGAAGCCTTGGCGGTATTCACAGCAAATTTGTAATCGTGCTGTTGCTTTACGCGCTGATTTTGTTTTTGCAAATTTTTATCGGTTCCGCTTCGGCAAAGATATTTTTACTGTTGCCGATAGTGCTTCCCATTGCACAGGCGTTGAACATTTCGCCCACGCTTGTAATACTTACTTACTGCATCGCCGACGGCTTTACCGACATGATCCTACCCACAAATCCCGTGTTGCTCATCGGATTGTCGATGGTCAACGTTTCCTACGGCAAATGGGTCAAATGGACGTGGCGACTGCAATTGTTTATGCTGTTGTTTACCGTGGCGGTTTTGCTTTTCGCTTCTGTGATAGGCTACTGAAAAACGTCAAAAAATTTCAGCACTTGAATTCATGTGTAATTCGTGATACAATAAACAATAGATAATTACCATTAGAAGGCACATTGATGAAAAAAACAACAGATCAACTTGTAAAAAACGTCAAAATCAAAAAGGTCAATCCCGTTGTCAACGGAGTGTTGAGCGGAATTGCGCGCATGGTCTACTACCACTCCTGCAAGGTGGAAATCAAGCGTAATGTCGATCTTGACAGTTACAAGGACAAGCCCGTGATAGTGGTCGCCAATCACGCGTCTCGGTTTGACTACGCGTTTGTAAATTTTGCAATGAAACGCCGCGCGATAAATTTTGTTGCGGCGGAAAACGAGTTTCACAGAGCCAAATTCAAATTTATTTTCAAAATAGGTCACGTCATACCCAAGCGTAACTTTGTTCCCGACGCCAAAACAATTCGCGGCATGGCGCAAATATTGCGCAAACAGCCCGACGGCTGCGTGGCGATTTTTCCTTGCGGAATGTCTACGACAAGCGGTGCGCAACAGCCCAGCGTTCAGGGAACGGGAAAAATGCTCAAGCACTTCGGCGTACACGTTTTGGCGGTACGTATTCACGGCGGGTATTTGGTTTGTCCCAAATACGACGTCAAGGAACGCTTCGGCAAGGTGGAAATCGAATTGGACGAATTGTTCACTCCGAAAGATCTACAAAATCTGACAGCGGAAGAAATTCAGCTTAAGGTGGACGAGGCGCTGTTTACCGACGATTACGAATGGAACGCAACAAGGCAAAACAGCTACAACCGCAAGGACGGCAAGTATGCCGAAAACATGGAGCAAATCATATACAAATGTCCCAAATGCGGCACCGAGATGCAAATGAAAGGCGTCGGCAAAGAAATAAAGTGCCTGCATTGCGGCAACGGCGCAACCTTAGACAGCCGTTACAACCTTGTTCCTTTTGTCGGCAGCAAAATTCCCGTCAACCCTCGGGAATGGTTCGATTGGCAACGCCGCGAGATGCGCAAAATGGTTTCGGACCCCGATTTTGAAATGGAAGAACACGTCAAGTTCGGGTTGATGCCTCGCTATGGTTATCTAAAGCACAACAAAGTGTCAAATGTCGTTGGCGAAGGGGTGTTGCACCTCGACAAAGAGGGCATGTCCTACACGGGCACGCGCGAGGGCGAGGCTTGGACGGTGTTTATTCCGCGCGACAGCCTTTCCACAATCTGTTTGCCCGTTGACGGCAGTTTTTTCTACACCTACGCCAGCGGCGAGTTTTTGTGTTTCACTCCCGATTCGCCAAGCTGTGTGCGTTGGTCGCTTGCGATAGAAGAAATTTATCGGTTGAACAGCGCAAAATGGAACAACTACCCGTGGTTCGATTACAACTCGCCCCTCAAATTGAAAAAATCAAAGCTAACTCAATTGACTTGAACAACAAATTGAAAAAAAATCAAAGCCAAATCAAAATTGACCCCAATTCTAATGGGTCAATTTTTTGTATAATTTGCGTGTTAAACTACTTTTGTTTTCGGGGCTGTATGTTTGCCGAGTTTCAAGACGGTTGCGGCTTTTCGGAGTAGATATATTTTGCCGAGTTTTTCACATATTATAGATATATGAAAAAGCACGGAGAAAACTTTATTTCGGGTGCGCTTGTTTTGAGTCTTGGCGGTTTGTTAGCCAAAATATTGGGCGCATTGTACCGAATACCGCTTACCAACATTATCGGCAGTTACGGTATGGGACTTTATCAGTTGGTTTTTCCGCCGTACATTTTGTTCCTTACCGTGGCGCAGGCAGGCGTGCCGATTGCGCTCTCCAAACTTATCGCGGAAAACAATCAACTCGGCAATTTTGAGCGTTCTCGCAAGGTGTTTCGGTGCGCATTTGTCTTTTTGACGGCGTTGGGCGCGCTCTGCGCCGTTTTAATGGCAAGCCTTTCCAAAGTCATTGCCGCCTCTCAAGGCAACCGTGAAACCGCTCAGGCGTTTCTGATAGTAGCTCCCGCTTTGTTGTTTGTGCCCGTTACCAATGCTCTCAAAGCGTACTTTCAGGGCAACATGAACATGACTCCTTCCGGAGTTACCACCGTGATTGAACAAATCGTCAAGCTGGCGGTGGGGTTGATATGCGCAATTCACTTTATGCCCGACGTCCACAAAGCGGTGTTGGGCGCGGTGTTCGCAATCACCGTCAGCGAATTCAGCTCCCTTGCCATCATGTCGGCAGTTTATTTTGCGCATCGCAAACGCAACCGTCACGTCGGCGTCATTTCCGTCAGCGGCGCGGAAGTAAAAAGCATTGCCTCAAGTATCATGTCGCTTGCAATCCCCGTGGCGTTGGGCGGTTTTGCCATGCAGATGTCTCAAGTGATAGATTCGGTAATGGTGGTAAACCTTTTGACGATCCCCGACGCGACCAAATTGTACGGCTTGTGGACGGGTCCCGTAAATTCCATGTTGGGTTTGCCCATTGCTTTGAGCGGCGGAGTGGCTGTATCGGCGTTGCCCGGCATCACAAAAACATTTTACGGCGGCGACAGAAACGCGTTGCATGCAAGTTTTAACACTGCCATGAAACTGACGTTGGTCATTGCGCTACCCTGCGCTTTGGGAATGATTTTGCTGTCTCGCCCCATACTGTCGCTGCTTTACGGCAGTTTGCCGGAAAACGAAATTTACATTTCTTCCGTGTTGCTGTCCATTTCAGGGCTTTCCATTGTGTTTTTGGCAATTTTACAAACCTGCGTTTCGGTATGTCAGGCGGTGGGCAAACCCTATGCAACCGTTATTATCGTGTCGCTTTCCATAGTGGTAAAAGCGGTAGTCAACCTGTTGTTGTTGCCAAATTCTCAAATAAATATCTACGGCGCGGCAATTTCCGAAACGTTATGCTATCTTTTTGCCACCGTTTGTGTTATAATTTACCTGCGAGTAAAAGTCGGACTCAAAACGGACGTGATGCCTTGTATTGTCAAGCCGCTTGCCAGCTGCATGCTTATGACGCTTGTGTTGACGGTCGCGCTCACATTCGGCGGAGGATTGTTTAACGGCGTCGTCGGCACGCTTGTTCTTATAGCTGTTGCGGCGTTGGTGTACCTGTCGGGAATATGCGCGCTTAAAGTGTTTGACAGGAGCGAGCTTCCGTTTTTGCCCGCAAAACAAAAATAAAGATTCGGAGAACACTTATGATAACGGTAGTGGGTATGGGACGAAAACAAGGCGACTTGACTTTGGACGGAAAAAGGGCAATTGAACGCGCCGAAAAGGTGGTCGTCAAGTCTGCAAAAACTCACGCGGCAAGCAGCGTTGCCGCTATCAGAGACGACGCGCTTTACTGTGACGATTTGTTTGAGTCCGCCACGGATTTTGACAGCCTCAACGAGGCGATTGCGGCGCGTCTGCGTTCCTTTGAAAACAAAAACGTTGTGTTTTGCGTGGTGGGCGAAGGCTCGGACGACACAACGGTTCAGCGGTTGAAGAACGTCGCAATCATTCACGGCGTAAGCCTCTATTCGGAAGCGGCGGGTAACAGCTTGGAGGGCGGCAGCGTAATCTACACCGCGCAAGAGTTGCTTGCGGAAAAGCACGTGCTTCCTCGTCCCACCGCCGTAAAGTGTATCGACGACAAGTATATTGCAAGCGAAGTGCAACTGCGGCTGCTCGAGGCGTTCGACCCCGACGCCGAGGCTGTTTTTTGTTGCGGCAAAATGGTAAAAACAATTGCCGTCGCCCAATTGGTCAAGCAACGCTTTGACTACCAAGCCACATTGTATGTTCGCCCGAAGCCGCTGACGGAGCGTCGGGTTTTCGACTACTACGACTGCGCCGACATCATGGCTGTGCTTTGCGGACCAAACGGCTGTCCGTGGGACAGGGAACAAACGCACAAAAGTATTGTCAAAAACGTGATTGAAGAAGCCTACGAATTGGCTGACGCGCTGGAAAAAGAGGACAACGAACACGTTGTCGAGGAGCTGGGCGACCTGCTTATGCAGGTAATTTTCCACTTGGAAATTGCTCAAAACAACGGGGAATTCGAGCCTCAAACCGTTTACACGGCGTTGTGCCGCAAGTTGATCGACCGTCACCCGCACGTTTTCGGGGAGATTACGGCAACAAACAGCGCGGAATCTCTCGGCGTGTGGGAACAACAAAAGCTGAAAGAGCACAAAATCAAAAGCACTGCGCAAAACGTTTTGGACGTGCCGCGCGGAATGAGCGCGCTTATGCGTTGCCAAAAGGTCAGCTCGCGCGCCGCCAAGGGCGGGTACGAATTTGAAAACGTACAGCAGGTTGCGGGCAAGGTGAGAGAGGAGCTGGAAGAATTTCTTTCTTCTTCCGAGTCGGACAAGCAAATGGAGGGCGGCGACCTGCTGTTTGCATGCGTAAATTTGTTGCGCCTCTCTGGCGTGGACGCGGAAACGGCGTTACTGCTTTCCACCGAAAAATTTGTGCGCCGCGTTGCAGAGTGCGAGCGATTGCTTGCGGAACGCAAACAAAATTTGAAGGAAATGTCTATGGCGCAGTTTGACGAGCTTTGGAGCGAGGCAAAGAGCAATGTCGGCTGATTTCAAAACGATCCTTGCGCCCATGGCGGGCTACACCGACTTTGCGTTTCGTGCAATATGTCGCGAATATGGCGCGGATCTGACCGTAACGGAAATGGTCAGCAGCAAGGCGTTGGTAATGGGAAACGCGCTTTCCCGCCGAATGTTGTGTCGAGAGGAATCGGACAAGCCCTCTTTTTGCCAAATTTTCGGTCACGAACCCGATGTGATGGCGGCAAGCGTGCTGCTGCCCGAAGTGCAATCCTACGAAGGAGTGGATATCAACATGGGCTGTCCCGTGCGCAAGATAGTGGGAAGCGGCGACGGTTCTGCGCTTTTGGAAAATCCGCGACTTGCCTCGCAGTGTATTTCCGCCGTCAAAAAGGCGTGGAACAAGCCTCTTTCCGTAAAATTTCGGTTAGGCGTTTCCGACAGCGGCGGTGCGGTGGACTTTGCCAAGATGTGCGCCGACTCGGGCGCGGACTTTGTGACGGTACACTTTCGCACGCGCAAGCAAATGTACAGCGGCAACGCCGACTATACCCTTTTGCCCAAGCTTGCAAGTGTTGGCATTCCCGTCATTGCCAACGGTGACGTGGCAACAGCAGAGCAGTCTTTGCGCCTTTGCGAAATGGGCGCAAGCGGCGTAGCTATAGGACGCGGAGCTTTGGGACATCCCTATTTGTTTTCGGAAGTGAAGGGCGGACATTTTTGCTTTGACGTGTTGGAAACCATCGAGCGGCACGCCGAATTGCTTACAAAAGTGTTTGAAGAACGGATTGTCGCCAACGAGATGAAAAAGCACGTTGCCGCTTATCTCAAGGGCAAGCGAAACGGCAAATCGGTTGTAACGGAAGTTATGTCGGCGCACACGCTTGAAAAAATTCTGACCCCATGTCGCAATTTCTTTGACGAAAATCCGCAAATGAGGAGAATAATCAGATGATACATATTGTTTTGGTAGAGCCGGAAATACCGCAAAATACAGGTAATATCGTGCGTACCGCGGCGGCGACGGGCAGCACCGTACACCTTGTTCGTCCGCTCGGCTTTGACACAAGCGACCGCATGCTCAAAAGAGCGGGGCTGGACTATTGGAAGGATTGTAAAATATTTTATCACGACAGCTTTGCCGAGCTTAAACAACAATTTCCCGACGGTGAGTTTTGGTACTTTTCCACCAAGGCGCAGCATGCGCACACCGAACCGAACTACGGCAAAGATGTATTTTTGGTTTTCGGCAAGGAAACAAAAGGCTTGCCGGAGCAGCTTGTTCATGACAATTATTCCCACGCACTGCGCATACCGATGATAGCGAACACCCGCAGCCTCAATCTCAGCAATTCCGTTGCAATTGCCGTCTACGAGGTGCTTCGTCAGCGCAATTTCGACGGTTTCGAGTTTGTGGGACATTTGCGCGAATTCGACGACTGATTTTTTTTCGAAAAAGCTACTTGTTTGAAACATTTCGATTTGTCGTCGAAAAGTACGCTTGTCAAAATCCTTTCGGCGGCTTTCGTCGGAACTATTGAATTGTGAACTGCGTTGTAGTATGATATATTGTAAAGGAGCAGAAAAATGGCAAAGATAGAAAACTTCGAAATGGAAATCACAACGCTCAAGCGCATGCGCACCGTGTGGGTGTACTTGCCCGACAACTACGATGACAAGGGCGATGGCTTCCCCGTCATATATATGCACGACGGGCAAAATCTGTTTTACGACAGATTGACCGCATTCGGCGCGGCGTGGCACGTAGACAAGGTGCTTGGAGAAATCTACCGCAACACAGGCATGAGCTGCATTGTGGTGGGCGTCGAGTGCAACGACAAAGTACGCTTTTCCGAGTACAGTCCGTGGAAGGCGGTGCGGCGCATGCGTCACCGTCCCAAGGAAAAAGGAAACATGGGCGGAGAAGGGGACAAGTACGCCGAGTGGTTTTCTACGGAGCTGAAGGATTTTATAGACAGTCACTACAACACCGACAAACAGCGCATGGCAACGGCTGTTGCGGGTAGCAGCATGGGCGGACTTATCAGTTGCTACATCGGTTTGCGTTTTCAGCGCGTGTACGAAACGATGGGATTGTTTTCCACCTATACGGCGTTCAACCGTCCTGCTTTCAATCGGTTCGAGCGTAACACCGCGCAAAGCCTGCCGCAGCATGCTTTTATATACGCGGGCGGCAAAGAGTGGGGCAACGACCTGTCCGCCAACAAGGAAATGGTGGACATTGCCTTCGAACTTTACAGGGTTTTGTTCAAACGGCAAATCTGCTGTGAGCTGGCAGTAGACAGTGAGCTTCCGCACTACGAAACGGCGTGGGAAACTTACTTTTACCCCTTTGCACAGCATTTTCTCGAACGTTATAGGGAGTTCCTCAAAAAACAATAACGGCAAAAATCCCACCCCAGGTGCTTTTTATTGCTTATTTTACAAGCAAATTGCAATTTGTGGGAGTGCATGCCTTTACAAAAAACACTTTTCGTTGTATAATCAATCTGTATGCAACTGATACTCGCAAGCGGCTCTCCGCGCAGACAGGAGCTGCTTTCACAACTTAATTACCCGTTTGAAATCATCACCGCCACAGCGGAGGAAATCAGCACGGCAATTTTGCCGACGGACGTAGTAAAGGAGCTTGCTTCCCGCAAGGCTTCCGAGGTGTTTTCCGCACATTCCGACGCGGTGGTAATCGGTTGCGACACCGTGGTGGACTTTCACGGACAGATAATGGGCAAACCTTCCGACCGGGAGGACGCAATGCGTATGCTTGGTGCGTTGAGCGGCAATGTGCATTTTGTGCACACGGGAGTTTGCGTGATGAGTCCCGTGGGAGTGTGGCTTTTTTGCGACAGCACAGAGGTGCATTTCAGAACCTTGTCCGAAGAGGAAATTGCGCGTTACGTAGACAGCGGCGAAGCCTTCGGAAAGGCGGGCGCTTACGGCATACAGGACAGCAGTCATTTTGTGGAACGGTATGTGGGCGATTACGACAACGTGGTGGGGCTTCCCCTTTACCGCGTGAAAGAAATTTTGCAAACAATTTACAAAAGGTGATACTATGGCAAATTACGAATTGGTTTTCGATCTTGGCTCGGCGTATGTTTCCGCCGCAAGCAAAAAGGACGGTTTCACTGACAAAATTCCCGCCGTTGTGGCAGTGGCAACGGACACAAAACAAATTGTCGGCGTGGGAGTGGAAGCAATCCGTCTCGGCAACACGGTGGGCAGCGGAGTCAAGCTCACGCGTCCCGTTCTGGAAGGCGCGATCATCGACATCGAGGGTGCAAAAGCACTTATTTCCGCGCTTTTGAGCCGCCTTGTAAACTACAAAATGAGCGCGTTCAGCCGTTACGACGTTACCTGCGCAGTGCCCTGCGGAATGATAAGCAGCGACAAAAACACCATCGAAACGGTGTTTTTGGGCTTGGGCGCAAAACAGGTAAATTTTGTGGAAGCGCCCATTGCCGATAGCGCGTTTTTGTTCAACGAATTTCGCACGCGTCAGGGCATTG
Source organism: uncultured Clostridia bacterium (assembly GCA_947630425.1). Lineage (GTDB taxonomy): Bacteria > Bacillota > Clostridia > Christensenellales > CAG-314 > Fimimonas. Next base: position 48,422 of record CANRHN010000008.1, read on the forward strand.
TGGTAGACATAGGCTACGATTGTACCGATCTTGCGGTTGTTTCCGCCAACTCCATTGCGGCGGGTTGCACGTTGTACTACAGCGGCAAAAATCTTACCGACGTAATTGCCGAACGTATTCGTTCCAAGTATATGATACAGCTCGGCGCAGACGCCGCGGAATATCTCAAGGTCAACTGCGCAAGCCTCTACCCCAACGATTCCACGGTGGTTGCCATCAGCGGCACAAACACTCAATCGGGCGTGGTCGAGCAAGTAAATGTCAGCAGCAAGGAGCTTTACGATACGGTGGTGGAGTTTGTTCGCAAGTATGTCCGCATCATTCAAAGTTTGGTAGACAGCGTTCGCGGCGATCTTGCCACTTCGGTTCACAGCGACGGCGTGATGTTGTGCGGCGGCGGTGCGAAACTTGCGGGGTTGGATATGTTCCTTCAAAGCGAGCTTGGTTTGCCCGTCTATGTTGCGTCCTATCCCGACGACGTGACCATCAAGGGACTGTTGGCAATGTAAAAGCAGTGTAATGTAAAATTGATTTGCATTGCAGATAAAATATACAAATAAACTATTCAAAACGGAGGAAACGACAATGGATCTCAAAGGAAGTAAAACGGAACAAAATCTTATGGCGGCTTTTGCGGGGGAAAGCCAAGCCCGCAACAAGTATGATTACTATGCCTCCCGTGCCAAAAAGGACGGTTACGAGCAGATAGCGGCTATTTTCCAAGAAACAGCCAACAACGAAAAGGAACATGCCAAGCTGTGGTTCAAGCTTTTCCACGGCATAAACAGCACGCTTGACAATCTGCTGGACGCAGCCGCAGGCGAAAGCTACGAATGGACGGAAATGTACAAGGGCTTTGCCGAAGTTGCCGAGCAGGAAGGTTTTTACGACATTGCGGCGCGTTTTCGCGGCGTTGCGGAAATAGAGCGTCACCACGAAGAACGTTATCGCAAACTTGCAGAGGCGGTACGCGACGGCGAAGTTTTCATCAAAATGGACGAAAACGTGTGGGTTTGCCGCAACTGCGGACACATTCACGTGGGTAAATCCGCGCCGGAAGTGTGCCCCGTTTGCGCTCATCCGCAAGCCTACTTTGAACTTTTGAAAGAGAACTTCTAAACAAAAAATTTTTCAGCAGGCAGTCCTAAAGAAGGGATTGCCTTTTTTGTTGCAGTGCAAGGGAGATTTTGTCGCGAAATTTGTCAAAAAATAATTTAAGCAAAATTTTTTTGCAATTTTGAACAAAAAGTTGTGGTTAATCGATTGACAATATTTGCCCAATGTAATATACTAAAAAAGCTGTTGCAAAAGCGGCAGCGCGAAGCTTGACAACAGAATAGTAAGAAGAATTGAAACACAGTCAATCAAAAAAGATTTTAGCCGGCGGTTGAGGAAAAAGCTCAACCAAAGTTAGAAAAGTCAGATTAAACTTAAGAGTTTGATCCTGGCTCAGGACGAACGCTGGCGGCGTG